>JBOGGK010000001.1:0-12183 GCA_050744045.1 Acidimicrobiales bacterium
GTGTACGTCTTACCGCCATAGCTGAATGACACAGAATCGGCAGCGTTGACGTCGCCATCTTCGAGGTCGCAAGTAACGACGACTTGCGTGATACGGGCCACTAGGAATCCCCTTTCGGCTTGTCGGCCGCGTGCGTGTTCGCCGCGGCGTCGATAGCCAATAGTAGATCACACTCGCGTCAATTGACAATTCTGCCCGCGCCCGCTCCGCGGGTACCTGGATCCCCGAGAACTTAGCCACGTTGTCGAAACGAGTTCCCGAAGATCCAGTTATGGCGGTCCGCTGTGTAGTGGGCGCTGCGGGCCTCGATCCCGCGACCTTCGCCGTGTAAGAGCGGCGCTCTTCCAACTGAGCTAAGCGCCCGGTTCGCCCATGCTAGCGGCGCAGGGCGAAGAGCGAACGGCGCGGCCGGACGTCGCCGGCCATACCGCGCTCTGTATGCCGGGCCACCGGGTGCACGGGGTTGGCGCCGGGGCGCGTACGGCGGAGGGTTGGCGCGATAGCCGCCCCGCTCCCGGCCAAACCGCCCGGCGGGCCGCCGGCGGTTACGCGGCCCTCCCGGGCCAGGCCGGGGGGCTAGGCCGACCTCAGCCGGCGCGGTTGGCCGTACTCGATGCCGCGCGGGGCGGCGGCGGTGCCGTGGCGGCCGTCGCCCGAAGTGTCGCTCGACGCCGACGGCACCGCCTTAGGGGGCCGGCCGCGCTTTCGCTTGCGGGGGATGACCTGGCCCTCGGCGAACAATTGGCCGCCCCATACACCGGCCGGTTCCCGGCGGGCCAAGGCTCTTTGCAGGCAAGGGGTGACGAGGGCACAAGTGCTGCAGATGGCCTTGGCGAGGTCAATGTCGTCGAGGTCGTCAGAAAAGAAAAGTTCAGTGAGCGACCCAGAGCCGTCGCGACACGCCGCGTCCTGCCAAGCAAGCGGTGCCGCCTGCTCTATCTCGTCGTCGCCGTCGGCCCAACTGTAGGCGAACATCTCCCTTTCCTTTCCGTTTGGCTCGTCGTGTCAAGTAACCATCGCTCGCGCCCAGACAAACAAAGAGGCCGCCGGGCGGTCCCGGCGGCCTCTGGGCCAATCTTGCGAGTAAACCGGTCAAATCGGTAATCGCTCGCTTTGGCTCATCGGCCACTCGGGCCCTTCGTACCAGATAGGACCAAAGGAGGCCCCTGGCACGAGCCGCACTGCGCAGTTTGCCCTGCTGCTGCCGCCCGAGGCCACGGTGCGGAGCCCATGGGCGTCGGCCAGGAGCGCGGTGGCCAGCGTTGCTAAGCGCTTCACGTTCATAACCAGCTGACCTCCTCCCGGGCGCGTTGAGCCCTCGTTCTCGGGTACCAACTACCATCGCAGCACGTGGCGGGCCGGAAGTCAACTTATTTTCCCCGCCTGGGTACCGGCCGCGGCTTCACCAGGCCGCGGCCAGTCACCGAGCAGTGCTTCGCCGGCGCTCACCCGGGTGAAGCGCCTCGGGCCTTTCCAAGCAGCCTGGAGCGTCGCAGCCGTTGCATACCCCAAGGAGGCCGGACCGGGGCTCCCCACGAGGCCCCGTTAGGGGGCAGGCCGGATTCTGGCGTTCAGCCTGCCCCGCTAGCGTTGTGGCGATGGCCGTGATCGACGTCGCCGGGTATGTCGCAGAACTGAAGGACCACGCAGTGGACCACGGGTTCCACGTGCACGATGAAAGGCACTTCGTCGAGACGTACTCGCTGCGCCAGGCCTGGGAAGTGGACCTCCACCCCGAAGAGGCCTGCAACGGGCCGTTGGACCTGCACCTCGCCCTGGAAGTGGACCCACGGGTGCTCCTTTCCTTTGAGGACGCCGTCGTCGACTTGCCCGAGGGTGCCGACCCCCCGGACGACTACCACTTCCCGCTCACCTTCACATGGGCACTGCCCCCCCTACCCCACGGCCCGGACCTCCTTCACCTGGCGATCGACCTGGCTGGCATAGGCGGGGTCGACTTCCCGGTCGAGGCGTCGGCCATCGACAGCTACCCCTCGGCCACCGACCCCGCCGAACGGCGCCTAACCGTCATCGCCCGCCAAAAGGTATCACTCGCCCGGGTGCTGGCAGGCGAGGAGTTGCTGTGCGACACCTTCGACCGGGCGCTTGCCGTCAGCCAGTACCTGCTCGAGGCGGCGCCGGCCTGGATGAGCCACGAATGAAGGGGCCGGGGCGCTGCCCTCCGCTCGACCGCCGCCTCGGCGGGACCTGGCACCCAGGACGCATTGCTAGGAGCCCGTACCGCAAACCTCGTTAGAAACCCGTACCGCAAAACGGTGCGAGGGGGCTCGCGAAGGCGCCGTCCGCGCGGACCAGCGCCCCCGGCCGAGCTTCCCGGACCCGCCCCGCGCCGGCGAGGGCAGAAGGACGGCAGCCACCGAGGTAGATAGCGCCGAGCTCGCCCAGGCCGAGCACCACATCGGCGCTCTCCCCGGCTCTGGCGCGGCGGCAGCTCCCCGCCGAAGACGAAGTGGCCAACCAGTAGCGCTCGGTGGCCGGTCCGGTCAGTTCGAGCACCAGTTCCGTCTCGGTGCCGTAACCGCGGGAGGCGAGGGCACGGGGTACGTCTACAAGACGAGCCCACAGGAAGTCACAGAAGCTGGTCGTGCGTAGCCGGCGAGGGTCGGCGAGCCACCAGCGTAGCGGCTCGTCGATGGGCCTCTTACCCACGGTTACCTCCTCTACCAGGTCGATGTCCAAAAGGAAGCGCCATAGGGCGGCATGGGCGACAGGCGAAACCGAGTAGATGTCCTCGACGGCGACGGTATGGCCGGGCAAGCCAGCCTCCCATTTCCGCTGGTAGCGGTAGCTGGCATAACCGTCCACTTCACCGCCCTCGCCGTAGTGCACCACGTACATGCGGGCGCCGCCGCCGTGCCGGTGGCGCTCGGGGTCGGCCAGGATCCTCGCCCAGTGGTCCTGGGAGCGAGTGATCTCTCCGGGCCGTAACCGGCGGGCACGGTCGTGGGCATCGGGGAGCAGCTTGCCGGCGTCTGCCGCGTCCACCAGGCGCAACTGGCCGGGACCGCTGTCGTCCTGCCAAGTGGTTCCCAAGAAACCGGAACGCTTCGTGGCGATAGCCAACGACTGGTAGCTCGAGGCGAGGCCGTAGCCGTAGCGGCCGTAGATGGCCGACTCGGAAGCAGTCAAGATGGCGAGTGGCACCTCCCGCTCACGGAACGTTTCGAGCTGGTAGGCCATCATCCGGCTGAGCAGGCCCCTCCTGCGGTGAGTAGGCAGGACGGAGACGGCGGTGACGCCGGGGACCGCTACCAGCGGGAACGCCGGGCCCGGGCCGGCGGGCAGGGTGAGCTCGAGGCCGACCGCGCTCGTCGTGGCCACCAGCTCGCCGCCGTCGTAAACGCCGATGGCCCAGCCGGGGTCGTAGCATTCGTCGACCGTCTCCCGAGCGACCTCGTCGGTGGCAACCTCGCCGAACGCCAGTTCCGCCACTCGGGCGAAGGCCAGCGCCTCCTGCTCGGGCACTCTTCGTAGTTCGATGCCAGCCACCGCAAGAGTTTCGCCCAAGGCGCCGGCCAAGGACCACTGATTTTGCCCGTGCCTGCGCCCACGCCTCCTTGCAAAGGGGCGCACCCAGGGGGCCATCACAGAAGCGCGTGGGCCACTCGCGTGGGCGGCTCGTCCGTGCAGGTCACCTTGGGCACGGCCAACGTGGTAGGTATGCTCAACGACGGGCGGGAGCTCACGCTCTGGCTCTCCGAGCACATCCTGGTCAACGTCGTACGAGTCCTTACCCTGGGTGCCCCGAGAGGTTACGGTCGGGCAGTTGAGCAAGCAGAGGGCTGCGTCACGGTCCTCGCCGAGGTGGCGGAGACGGGCGGTGGCGGCGTTGTCGAGCCGATTGAGGTGGTCACGGACTTCCCGGGCTCGAGGTCAGTCGCATCCTCGAGTGCGCCGCCGCCAGTGGCTCAGCGCTGATCGTCAGCGACGACACCGACCTGTTGTCGCTCTCGCCCTGGCGGGGCAACCCGATCGTGACCAGCTGGGACTTCGTCAACCGTACCGATGCCATGAGCGCAAGCGGCGCTAGTCACGATTGGGTGGACCTTCTGGTCATGCGCTGCCCGAGGCACTTCGGCTTGTCGGGCCCTTCCAAATCAGGGCGACGCGCGTTCTGTAATGCGCTGCCTACGCGCTTGCCGCACACATCGCCGGTCTGGTTCGGTTCGCCTTGGTAGCCGTCGCTAGCGATGTTCTGCGTGCGCGTTCGGGATGCCCCGACCCGCACCTCGGGGCTAGGGAGCGAGCCGTGGCCCGTAGGTTATTGGGGCAGAGTTCACTGCTGGCTGGCTACGGCGGCCGGCAAGTCGACGCAGGAGGGCCCGGGCTTGGTCCTCGGCCAAGCGCGGGCCTTCGGCTTTTGCAGGCGGGCGCCGGATCAAGCCCTCACCATCGCAGCAATGGCCATCGCGCACTCCGCTGCAGGGGTGTCGGTCGTGTCGACTAGCATGTCATAACTGGCCCCAGCGTGGACCCGCTCCTGGAGACAGGCAGCCAGCGATGACTTGCCCGCACTCGGACCCGGGCCGCGACCTTCACCCGTCCCTCCAGGTCTTGGGTGATGCGAGGACGGACTCTCATCTCACCGTTCCGATTATCTTCGGCGCTAGCCGCATGAGCGCGTCCTCGAACGTCGACCACTGAACGAGCGCTCCTGTCCCCGATCGCCGGCCACGGGCCGCGTCCCTCGGCGGCACCATGGGGCCACCGCAGCGCACGTCGACTCTCGTTCTGGGACAGCCGGGGTGCTCGATCCCACGCCAGGCGCCGGACCGGTGGCGTGGCCAGCGGACGGAGAACCGGGCTGGTACCCGCTCAAAGGCCTCCCTGAGGTGGCTCGTTTGGGCCACGCCGCGGCTCTGAGCGGAGCAATCCTGGGTAGGTAATGGACTTTGGGTAGATAATGAAGGATGGACGGGAGGCAGCCCTGCCGAGAGGAAGTTGAGGCTAGTGATGTCCGATAGTTCTGCTCGAGTCAAGGCCCCAGGGCTGAACGGGCTGCGGTTCGACCGCCGCCTGCTCGCGTCAGCGGAGATCCTCGCTGGCAGCGGTGCGGTTTTGTGGGTTGCGGGGTTCGTGGTCGGCATTGCCGCGCTACGGCGCGCTGCTCAGGACTGGGTCGAGCAGCTCGACCAGGCGCCGAGCGAGCTGGCGATCGGCAAGTGGCAGCAGTTCCTTCACGCCACTACTGCTGGTACCAACGCCTACAAGAGCGGAGCACCGAAGGGGGCGTGAGGGGTCTCACCCGGGAGGTGGCCAGCGTAACGCTCGCTGGTAGCGCCGGGACCACGTGAGCCCCGCGATCAGATCGACGTGCTAGTTCGCGATGGGCGTCCCATAACCGCGGTACCCTCCGCCCGTTGGTCACCGAACGCCGGGCGAGGGGCGCCTACAACTCTCCTACCTTGGTGGTAGACTTTCCGTGTGCCTAGAGGTAAGCCTTCGCCGAAGTTGGCGATCACTGTCGACCCGGAGGTCCATGAGCGAGTTGTAGCCGCTGCCGCTGAGGAGGGGTTGAGCGTCTCCGCATGGATGACGGCCGCAGCGCGGAGGGCTCTTGTCCTGCGCGATGGTCTGGCTGCGGTGTCCGAATGGGAGACTGAGCATGGCCCGCTCACCGATTCCGAGCTGCGATCGGCGCGCGAGCGCATCGCAGACGAGATGCGCGGCGCAAGCAGACGTCGCTCCGCATGAGCGTCGTCTACGACGCCGGTCTCTTGGTCGCCGCGGACCGAAACGACCGCGAGGTCTGGGCTGACCACCGTACGCGCCTCGAGGCCGGTGTCGTTCCGGTTACCACGGCGCCTGTAGTTGCCGAGGTGAGCCGGTCACCACGTCAGGTGCAGTTGCGGAGGTTCCTTCGCGGCTGCGACACCGTCGGCTTCACTCGTCAGGAATCTCATGATGTCGGAGCGCTCCTGTCCCAGGCCGGCACCTCTGGCGTCGTCGACGCCCACTTGGTACTCATCGCGACTCGCGGTCGGTCAACGGTGCTGACCTCGGACGAACAGGACCTACGACGGCTTTCCGACTGCCTCCCTGAGCCGATCGTCGTTCAACCGATCCGCCCTCGGCGACGGAGAAGGCAAAGGTAGAGCCCCCGAACTCAGGTGTCGGGCGTGACCGCATCCAATCGGCGCCGAACCTCTGGCGGGTTCACGTCGAGAGCGCCCAGCAGCACCGCCGCAGGATCTGGTGGTTGGAGAGCGAGGATCCGGGCCAGCACCTGCTGGGCCGTGACCTGGGTCTTCCGGCGATTGGGCTTGACCGCTTCCTCAAGCACTTTCTTTGCCGTGGGCGTCATGCGGAGGCAATCTTTTTTCATGACGGCTCTGATCGTCGGTTTCTTCGGCACTGCGCGCACCGGCAGTGGGGGAACGTCGGTGCCGGACCCCAGGCCCAGGGTGCCCAGGGCTTCGTGATCGAGCGACTCAAGGACCTGGCGAGCTTGCTGCAGGCTCACGCCCAACACGACTTCGATCGAGGGATCTTCAAACAAGGCGAGCAAGACGTGATCGGTGCCAGTTCGACGATCACCTCGGCGACGAGCCTCCTCACTGGCCCGCAAATAGATGGCCCAGGGGTGAAGCATCTCTGGCACAACGGATTCGGTGGTCATGATGGCTCCTTGTTGTACTTGGTGTGCACGGACTGGCGGGTGACGCCCAAGGCGTCTCCGATCTGCTGCCACGACCAGCCCCTTTCCCGGGCAGCCGCGACGTGGTTCGCCTCGACCCTCTCAGCCAGGCGATGTAGCGCCAACGAGGCGCGAAGCCCAATTGCCGGGTCACCCGACGAGATATTCAGCTTGAGATCTTCGACATCCATGAATGTCAGTATAGACTGACATTGCTGATTTGTCAACCTACACTGACACAGCAGATCGCCACCCCGGAGTGCCCCAGATCCGGTTCCGCGCTGGTCGAGCCGCCGCCGCGAGGCGTCGTTATGAGCGCCTTGCCTCCACTGGCCTGGGTGGACTGTCCGGAGTGTGCATTCGGCTTGCTCGGTGCGCCGGAGCGCGCAGCCGAGGCGACGTCCGAGCCGTCGATCGGGAGCACTTCTCGTCGGAACTCCAATGGAGCGCGCCTACTGCGTAACAGGCCAATATGGACCTCAGACGCCCGATTACGACCGGCGGCTCGGACGATATATCTCGGCCAGGATTTCGGGTCGCCCGCTTACCATTCGCTCGGTCCCTGGCGTCGGGGGAACGCAGGACGTCGGCTCGGGAGGTGGTTGGCCCGGAGACTTGCCGAGAAGCCAAGATGGCCCGATGGGACCGCTGCACTGCGTCCGGCTGACAGCCGAAGTTGGCCGGGTGATCGGCGAGCCGGTCCACCTCGCGGGCATGACGGCGCGGGGAGAGTCCCGATCGACCTACCTTCTTAGGACGTGGCCGTTCGGTGCGAGCGTTCTGCGCGTCTCTGATCGGCTGTTGGTTGGGAGGCGTACGACATGGAGCGACACAGGTATAGACCCCGAACAGATCACCCCATCGCTATCGACCCTGCTGTGGTCCTGAGCCGCCAGTCAGATGAGGCCTACTAGTAGGTCGGCGATCCGCGCCCCGAGGCCGGCAATCCGCGCTTAGGCGGGAGCGTTAGTCAGGTCTCGGTCCTGCAGCGCCCAGGCGTGGTCGAGCATGTGCCAGGCACAACGTCGGATCAGGAACTGCAGCGCCCATGACCGCGCCGGTTCGCCCGGGCGTGGTGCTCGCGGATCCCCTCGACGAAGGCATCCCGGTAAGCACGAAGGGCCTCGGCGTCGTCGCTCTGTGCGCTCGGTCAGACTAGGTCCAGTGTCCGAGCCAGGGCACCCGGGTACGGTGGCAACGGGGCCTGCAGCGCGCCGGTACACCAGTGGAAGGTCGACGACGAGGAAAGGACCGCAGATGGCTGAGCGACGCCAAAGCCACCACTACCAGGTCACCTGCACCTGGTCCGGCTCCACCGGCGCGGGGTACGGAGCCTACGACCGCACCCATCACGTTACCACGACCCCGGAGACGACCCGTCTCGACATGAGCGCCGACCCCGCTTTCCGCGGCGCCCCGCACCTGCTCGACCCCGAGCAGCTCCTCCTCTGCGCAGCCGCCTCGTGTCAACTCCTGTCGTTCCTCGCCATCGCTGCACGCGCTCGGGTCGACGTCGTCGCCTACGAAGACGAGGCCGGGGCTCTGATGCCCGAAGACGACCCTCCGTGCCGGATCACCGACATCCACCTGCGCCCTCACATCACCGTACGCGGTGCCGTGAGCGAGGAGCGCGTCCTGAGGCTGGTCGATCTCGCCCACCAGGAGTGCTTCATCGCCAACAGCCTGACTTCGCGTTTCGAGATCACGCCGACGATCGAGGTCACCGCAGGCTGACAAGCACGCATCCCAGGCAACCGCAGACGGTGGAAAGGATCAACGCGAACTACGACTCGGGCGTGTTCACCACCACCATTCCGGTGGCGGTCCACGGGCGGCAGGAGTACATGATCATCCTCGTGGAGATGGCAGATGCGGGGGCGTTGTCGAGCCCAAGGAGGTGGTCACGGACTGCCCGGACTACGAGGACAACCGAATCCTCGAGTGCGCCGCGGCCAGCAGATCCCTCCTGATCGTGAGCGACGACACGGACCTGCTGTCACCGTCGCCGTGGCGTGGCGCGCCGGTCGTCACCGGCCGGGACTTCGTCAACCGCACCGACGCCATGAGGCGCAAGCGCCGTTAGCAAAGTAGCAGACCAAAGCGCCGCTAGGATGGTCCCAGTAGCTCCGTAGGCCGAACACGGGCCGCAAGAGATCCGGTGTTTATCGGTCGGTAATGGTCCTCAACGGTCCCGGATGTGCGCTTCGGGACAATTCTTGACAGTCACCGTTGGCGTCGAATTATGGTTGATAGTTCAGCACTCTCAGTGCTCGGGGGGTCGTCGGCCTCCGTGAAGATCCTCCTCAGGATCGTCGTCGAATTGCGCAGCCGGGGCGGAGCTGGGGGGGCCGCACCTCGGGCACGTCCCAACCGCGCTCTTGGAAGGCCTGCTGCACCCGGAAAGAGCGGTCGGCGCCCCCCGCTCAGGTGCGAATGGTCGACGGGTGCCTACCAGTGAGGTGCTCCAGACCGAGCGCGTCACCCGCTACCTGGCCGCCTGGAGGCACGGACGCGGCTAACTACCTCTGCGACGCGCCGCTGCGGGTCCTATGTTGAGGTGCGGTGGTGGGGTCCACGAACCCTAAGACCATCGTCGTCATGATGGCCATCCTGCCCCAGTTCGCGGTGCCCGCCACCGGCCATCTCGTGGTCGAGCTGCTGGCTCTCGGGGCGCTGTTCCCGCTGGTCGCCCTCGTTCTCGACAGCGTGTGGCCGATCCTGTCGGCACGGCCAGCCAGTGGCTGTCGCGCTCCCCCCGGCGGCTCATCGCGGTCGGTGGCACCGCGGCTTGACGATGATCGGTGTCGGGCTCAGCCTCGTGGCAACCGGCCGGAAGGACCCACGCGCCTGCCCCATAAGGGATGGCCGGGTGGACACTCAGCTCGACCCGGTAGACAATCTAACTTGACATCGAGTGCGTGGCAGTCTAGCTTGACGTTATGTTGTCGACGGATCCAGCAGCGAACGCCGGAAGCGAGGATCCAGCCGAGGGCCTGCACGCGGTCGCATCCCTGCGCCGACTAGCCGAGCACTTGGAGTCCCTGCATGTCGACCGGGCGAGGGACCTGGGCTGGTCGTGGTCGCAGATCGCGGCCGAGCTCGGCGTCTCCAAGCAGGCGGTCCACCAAAAACATGGCGGCCGGGGTACGCCCACCGGGAGGAACTAGAGATGTTCGAGCGGTTCACAGCAGAATCTAAGGCGGTCCTGACCGAGGCCCAAGACGTTGCCCTGGAGCTGGGATCGCGCTACATCGGTGCCATCCACCTGCTCTACGGCTGCGCCGAGGGCCGGGAAGCCACTGCGGGTGAGCCCCTTCGCCAGGCCGGCGTCACCGCCGCTTCCATCCGACGACTCCTGCCGCACACCGAGGAGAAACCAGCAGGCGAGGTCGACCCCAACGCCCTGCGCGCCGTGGGCATCGACTACGACGAGGTGCGCCGGGCCGTCGAGGCCACGTTCGGCCCCGGAGCCCTCCAAGCCGCCCCGGACCGGCGAGCGTCGACCACGACCACCAGGAAGCCTCCCTTCACCCCCGAGGCGAAACGGTCGCTCGAGCTAGCCTCGCGCGCCGCCAAGGAACTGCACCAGCACACCATGAGGCCCGGTCATCTGCTGCTCGGGCTACTTCGCCTCGACAGCGACCTCGTGACCCTAGTGGTCGACCATTCCGACGCCGACTTGGCTGGCCTCACCGCCGCCGTCCACGTCGCGCTGTCAACAGCAGCAGCGGGCGTTCCGTAGGCCATCGGTCAGCGGGCAGCTCTCAGCCGGCGATGAGGCCGGCAAGAGTGGCGGTGTCGACGACGGTCCGGCCAGTGAGCTGTTGGTAGCGCCTGACGATGTCGTGGTGGCGAGACCGCCGGCCGAGGGGCGGTCGATTCGCACCAGTCGGTTGCGTGGAAGACGGAAAGGATCGTGCCAGGCCTCCGATGATGACGGCCCGGCGGCCAGGGCCAAGGTGGCCCGCACCCAGGCGACACCGGGATCGGTCCCCACCAAGGCCGGCCATGGCCAGGTCCTCCGGGCGGTGCTGGTGCTCGGCCCGGGCCAAGGTCAGGCAAAGGGACGCCTCGTAGGTACCCTGGGCGTCTAGCCCGAGCGGCGGGGCCATCCGGGCGCAGCGGGTGCCGGGTCCCTCGCTCCGAGCGGCAACAGGGTTTCCCGGCCTACCGGGCGAGCCAACGCCTCGGGCCGGGAGACCTGCGGCAGGCAGTCCAAATCGACGCCGACGGAGGCGAGCATCTGGCGGTCCGCGGCGACGCCCGCCCCCAAAGGTGCTGCCGCGCACGCCGCCCGTCTCACCGTTGTGCCGGTCGGGCCGTGGCGACCAGCACCTCGGCCACTCTGTCGTCACCCGACACAAACCCGAGGAGGAGGTGCTCGTAACCGACCCGGAGTGCCCGACATCGCGAACGGCGCGGGGCGTCTACATCTGCAACGAGTGCGTGGGGCTCCGCAACGACATCGTCCGCGAAGAAGAGCCGCAGCCGGAGACCCTCCGTTGAGCCGACGGCGTTAGGTTGCAGCCACTCGGCCGATGGCGCCGACTCCCATAGGACCGTAAGGCTGCACAGATGCACAACGCCAATCACAGCGGCGGGCCGGCGCCAGTCTCCGCTACCGGTTGGCTGACCCTCGACAGGTTTGGGAAGCCCAACGCTGCTTGCGGGGCACCTCCCCGCGCAAAGGGCCGAGAAAGGCCGTCGAGCTGGTCGCGGTAGACGTCCAGCCTGCGGGCAAGTGCGCCGTACGATTGCGCGGCTTCGAGCCATCGGTGGGCGGGTTCCTCGACTGCAGCTCGATGGCGTTGCACAGCAGCGGTCAGCTGCCCAACCGCCGCCTCGGCCAAGGCCAGCAGCATGCGCCGGGCGGTGTGGCTGTCCCTCCAGCTGCGGCCGTTGTTGGCGGTCTCCTCAGCGGCTTGCAGCTTGGCTCGAAGGCCAGGTGGGCCGGCATGGTGCCAGCTTTCGCGGCGTCGATGGCCTCGGCCAAACGCCCGGCGGGCCAGCCCACAGAGGACAGCTCGGCCCGCCAGCGCTCGGCCAATTGCCCCTCGGGCACATGGCGCTTGGCCTTGCGGGGGTCGGGCTCGATGGCGTAGCCCAGTTCCACCACGCGGGCTGCAGCGAGCCGGCCGACCATGGTGGCGGCCTGCAGGTGCTCCCGCCACGAAGCGGTGTCCGCCGCCTTCCACCCGCCCTGCTCGTCAGCCATCAAAACAGCGTTGACCAGCAGGCAATGGTCGTGGGAGCAGGGGTCGCCGGCCCTGGACGTGGCATGGCGGGTGTGGGCGTAGATCAGGCCGCCGGGTTGGTGTGGATTTGCTCGCTTCGCCGCGCCGGCCGCCCCTTTCCCGGGTCACCTTGTCGAGGTAGGCGTTGCATCTCTTTCGGCGTCCATCACCCGGTGCATCGCTTCCGCCTGGCCGATAACCCCCAGCTCGGCCACGCTCTTATGAGCTGAGATGACGACCTCCATGCCAGGTCTGCGGGTCTGTACAAGCGTAGTACTCCATGGCCATGCC
>JBOGGK010000002.1:0-1862 GCA_050744045.1 Acidimicrobiales bacterium
GGCTTCGATCACCCCCTGCTCGACCGCCTCGACGAGCACCAGGTCGGGATGGCCATAGGGGCGGGCGGGGACCTCGGAGGAGGGGTGCCGGCCGGGACGGCCCACCTCGGCCAGCTCCCGGGCCACCAGCCCCTTGGCCCGGTTCCGGGCCAACCAGATCAGCCGGGCCGCCAGACGGTTCCGGCGGGGGTCGGTCTTGGCGATCCCCTCCACCAAGCCGGCCAACGCTTCGGCCTCGATGTCGGCCGCCTTGTGCGGGCAGATGTCGCACAGGGGCGAGGTGGCCCGGCGCAGCCCGAAGACCAGCACCCCGGCCAGCCCGACCGTCCACCGGCCGCCCTCGGTTCGCGCCCGGTCCAACAGGACGGCGATGGCGGCGTTGCGGACCCGGTAGCCGGTGGAGGGGTGCAACAGCACGGCCCGCAGCTCGGTCAGGGGCAACGGGCGGGCGGGTAGGCCGGCCACCACCCCGGCCTCCAGGGCCAGTGGTTCCGGCTCGGCACACAGCACCCCGAAGGCGTCCTCCAGGGTGTCGAACGGGCTCTGGCAAAGACGGGTCATGGCGGCTCCCTTGTTCGGTGGAGCCGCCATCGCGCCCGGGGCGCTACTGCACGATTGCTACACATCCGCACCCACGGCCCGGCCGCGCCGCTACTGCACGCGTGCAGTAGCGACAGCAGGCACACCCAGGTGGACCTGCGCCAGGCCAGGTCACCGCTACTACACGCCGGGGCCGCGCAGATGGGGATCGGCCCCGGCGGCAGACCGCGTGGCTCACAGGAATTTTTCCGAAGGGACCCGCTCCGGGCCCTCCCCGTCCGGCCCCGGCGCAGCTACGACAGCCGTGCAGTAGGGCTACTACACGAGTGCAGTAGCCGCCCGGAGACGCCAGGTGGTCCAGCTCACCCGACCGTGATGTAGCGGCGCGGCAACTGGCTCACGAGCCGGGCTCTCCCCTCGCCTTCGAGGCGCTGCAAGGCGTTGCCCACCGCCCCCGACGAGCGGCCCCCCAGCCCCTTGGCGACCGCAGTCGGACCGAGACCGTCCGGGCCGGCATGGTCGGCCAGGTAGTCCATGACGAGGGAGCGCAGCGCGCCCTTGCCCAACCGGCCCGCTTCCGTCTCGGCGGGCGCGGCCTCGCCGGGCTCGCCTTCTCCCGACGCGGCCGGCACACCGTCGGAGACTTCGGCTCGGACCTTCGGATCGGCCTCGGCGGGCGGGGGGTCGGCGCTATCGGCGGCCGGGTGCCAACAGTCAGCCAGTCGCCGGCCGCCGTCGCGCCCGCCGGGGGTCCGGCGGGCCGTCCCCTGTTGCTCCATGGCGGCCAGGGCCTTGGATGCGCTCGACCGGCCGATCCCGGCCGCCTCGGCCAGCTCGGCAGCGCTCGCACCGGGGTGCGCAGCGAGCACGGCGGCGATGGTGTCCGCAGGGGTCTGCTTGGTGGGGGTGGAGGTGGTCATGGCCTGCTCCTTTCCTTCGGTGCTGCTCGGGTCTGGAGGAGCTACCTCCACCTCGCCGGCCACCTCAAGACCACCCCAGCAAAAAGCGGTGTCCGGAAACGAGCCCTCGACCCTTATTTGGGGGGTGGCACGCCTCCGGTCGTGGGCCGCCCATGGCCACGACCCCATCCCCCCGCACCACTACCAGCCAGCGCTCCGCCTCCCACGACAGGGCCCCCAACGACAAGGCCCGCCCGGACAGGTCCCGCCCGGTGCCGCTCGCCGTCTGGCCGGTTGCCCAACGCAGCGCCCAGTACCAGCGGGCCGGCCGCTACCACCCCGCCTGCACCGCCCATCCCGCCAAGAAGCTCCCCGACCTCGCCCGTCGGATCGTCGCCGAGTACAGCGAGCCCGGAGCACTCG
>JBOGGK010000003.1:0-5664 GCA_050744045.1 Acidimicrobiales bacterium
GCTCAGATCTTGCCCTTCCCAGAGATGGAAGCGTCCAGGACCTGGATTATGTGGGCCGTCCGGACCTGCGAACCGGAGCGGTCGAGGGCGCTCCTGATCTGGCTCAGGCACCCCGGGTTGGTCGTCACCACCACGCCGGCGCCGGTGGCGGCCACTGAAGCGGCCTTGCGGTCGCCGAGGTCCCTGGCGGCGTCGGGCTGGACGAGGTTGTAGATGCCGGCAGAGCCGCAGCAGTACTGGTCTCCCAGCTCGCAGACCTCGATACCGGGCACCTCGGCCAGCAGCGCCCGGGGCTGGGCGCGGATGCCCTGGGCATGGGCGAGGTGGCAGGCGTCGTGGTAGGCGACTTTGGCGGGCACGGGGTGGCGGGCGGCGCGGGTGCCGTAGCTCACCAGCAGCTCGGAGACGTCACGGGTCTGGCGGGCCAGCCAGTCCGCCTTGCTGGCGTAGCCGGGCTCGCCCGAGAGGGCTCGTGAGTACTGTTTCATGGCCGAACCGCACCCCGCCGCGTTGACCACGACGAGCTCGACGCCGGCGCCCCAGAAGGCGTCGACCGTACGTTTTGCCAACCGCACGGCCTGGGCCTCCCGCCCGGCGTGCCGGGAGAGGGCGCCGCAGCAGCCCTGGGGGCGGGGCACCACCACATCGAAGCCCTCGGCGGCGAGGACCCGGGCGGTGGCGGTATTTATGTGAGGGAAAAACACGCTCTGCACGCAGCCGGTCAGCAACCCGACGACACCACGGCGGGGTGCCACCGCCGGGAGGCGCCCCGGGAGGCGCCCGGCCCTTTGGACCGGGGGGGCCAGGGCCTCCGCCGCTTTTAGGAACGAGGGCGTGCGGGCGGAGACCACGGGGCGCCTGAGCACGCCCCGCAGCCCCGTGGCCTCTGCTAGTGCCAGGGCGAGGCGGGCGGCCCGGAGCCGTCTCGGGTAGGGGAACAGCCCGAAGATGGCCGCGCGGGCCGTACGCTCTGCCCAGGGCCTCCTCACCGTGGCCTCGAGCTCGGCCCGGGCGGCCTCGATGATCTCGTCGTAACGCACCCCCGAGGGGCAGGCGGTCATGCACGCCATGCAGGACAGGCAGGCATCGAGGTGCTTGACCGGCGCCCCCTCCGGGGGGCAGCCCGCCAGCACCTGGCCGACGAGGTGGATGCGGCCGCGCGGCGAGTCCATCTCCTCTCCCCACAACCCGTAGGTCGGGCAGGCCGGCAAGCAGAAGCCGCAGTGGACGCAGTCGTCCAGCAGGTGCTGCAATTGCCCGCGCTCGGCCTCCAGCACTCAGATGCCTCCGACGAAGCGGCCCGGGGCGAGGCGCCGGTCGGGGTCGAAGCGGTCCTTCACCCGCCGCATCAGCTCCAAGCCAGGTACCGGCCCCCAGACGTCAAGGGAAGCCTTCAGTGGCGCCGGGGCGCGCAGCACCGTGGCGTGGCCGCCGCCGGCCGCCGCCGCCCGGCGCACGCCCGCCAGGAACCCCGCCAGCGGGGCCGTTCGCCCCTCGCCTTGGCCCTCGCCGGGCACGCCGAGGAAGAGCACTCCGGTGCCTGCCGAGCCGGCCAGCTTCGCTGCCAAGCCGTGCTCCCGGGCGAGCGAGCTCACCTGGGCGACCAGCGTGGGCAGCGCCGAGAGCACCGAGGTGAGCTTGAACGTGACCGGCCCCGGCAGCTCTGCCCACCCCGGCGGCGGCTCCGGCGAGACTTCGCAGGGGCCCATGGCGCCGGCCACCTCGGCCACCCGTTGCCCGACCGGGCGGGGGCGGCCCTCGACCAGCACGCAGAGCTGCAAGGGTGCCTCGGGGCCCGCTCGTCCCAGCTCCACCGCCGTCGGCGCCGCCTGGGAGGCGAGCACGCCCGGGAGCGTGCGGGCGAGGTCCTCGGGGCGTTCGTAGCTCGCCACCACGAAGCGGCGGGCGGCGGGCCTGGGCCGCAACTTGAACGTCACCTCGGTCAGCACCACGAGCGTCCCGTAAGAACCGGTGAAGAGCTTGGCCAGGTCGTAACCGGCGACGTTTTTCACCACCTTGCTGCCGGCGTGCACGACCACGCCGTCGGCCCGCACCGCGGTGGCCCCGAGGACGAGGTCCCGGACCGGGCCGTGCAGGTACCTGGACGGCCCCGACAGGCCCGTGGCGACCACCCCCCCGACCGTCGAGCCGGGGACCACCTCGTCGACCGGCAGGCATTGCCCTTGCTCGGCGAGCACCGCCTCCAGGTGGGCCAGCGTGGTGCCCGCCTCGGCCCGGGCGACGAGGTCGCCGGAGGTGTGCTCGACCACCGCGCCCATCGACGACAGGTCGACGAGCAGGTCGGCTGCCTCGGGAGGGTTGCCCCAGTCGAGCTTGGTGCCCGCCCCCCGGGCCACCACCGTCGAGCCCGCTGCCGCCGCCGCCCGCAGGGCGCTGGCCACCTCTTCGGTGCTGCACGGGCTGACCACCGCCCCGGGGACGACGCCGTCGACCGAGTCGGCGGCCGTCCCCGGCCGCGCCCCCGAGGAGCACGCTCGCCCCAGGTCGCCGAGGACAGCCATCAGAACAGCTCGGCCAAGCCCGCTCCCTGGAGCGGGAGGACGCCCTTCCTAGGCCGGGGCGGCTCGCCGCAGAGCCTCGGCGCCGGCACCGCCTTGCCCGGGTTGCAGATCCCCTCGGGGTCGAACGCCCGGCGGACGAGCCACATGGTGGCGAGGTCGTCCTCGGAGAACATCTTGGCCATGGCGCCCAGCTTGTCAAGGCCTACACCGTGCTCCCCGGTGATCGAGCCGCCGTGGGCGATGCAGAGCTCGAGCAGCCTTTCGGACAGTTCCTCGGCCCGTGAGCGCTCCCCCGGGACGCGCTCGTCGAACAGGACCAGGGGGTGGAGGTTGCCGTCGCCGGCGTGGAAGACATTGGCCACCGGTATGCCGGCCTCGGCCGAGAGCTCCTCGATCTCGTGGAGCACTTCGGCCAGCGCGCTGCGGGGGACCACACCGTCCTGGACGATGTAGTCGGGGCTGAGGCGGCCCATGGCGGCGAAAGCAGACTTCCTCCCTTTCCAGATCTGCTCCCGCTCCTCGGGGCCGGCCGCCACCCGGACCTCGGAGGCCCCCTCCTCCAAGCAGTGCTGCCTCGTCTCGGCGAGGCCCTCTTCGACTTCGGCCGCCGGCCCGTCGAGCTCGACGACGAGGACCGCCCCGGCCCCCTCGGGGTAGCCGCAGTGGACGGCCTGCTCGACCGCCGAGATGGCGAGGGCGTCCATCATCTCGATGGCGGCGGGCACGAGGCCCGAAGCGATGATGGCCGAGACGGCCCGCCCGGCGCTGTCGACGTCGGGGAACGCGGCGAGCAGGGTCTGGACCGCCTGGGGGAGGCGCAGGAGCCGGACGGTGACCCGGGTTACCACCCCGAGGGTGCCCTCGGAGCCGGTGAAGACCCCGACGAGGTCGTAGCCGGGGGTGTCGGCCGCCCTGCCCCCGAGCTCGTGGGCCTCCCCGTCGGGGGTGACGACCTCGAGGCCGGTCACGTGGTTGGTGGTGAAGCCGTACTTCAAGCAGTGGGCGCCGCCCGAGTTCTCGGCGACGTTGCCGCCTATGGAGCACACCTGCTGGCTGGAGGGGTCGGGGGCGTAGAAATAGCCGTACGCCTGGGCGGCCCGGCTTACTTCCAGGTTGGTCACGCCTGGTTCGAGCTCGGCCCGTTGGTCTTCGGGGCTGATGCCGAGGACCGAGCGCATCCGCGAGGTCACCACGAGGGCGCCCTCGGCCTGGGGCACCGCACCTCCCGACAGGCCCGTGCCCGAGCCCCGGGCCACGAAGGCCATCCCGAGGCGGGCACAGACCGAGACGGCCTCGCGGAGCTGGCCGGCGGTGGCGACCAGGACCGCCACTGCCGGCCGGGAGCGGAAATGCGTGAGCCCGTCGCACTCGTAGGTCGCCAGCTCGACCGGGTCGGAGATGACCGAGCCGGGCCCGGCTACCGCGGCCAAGCTTTCTACCGCCAGCGCGACCCGCGACGCAGGCGCCATATCCGGGGGACGAGCCACCATTTCGGGCGGATCAGCCGCCGCCAGCGGCGAAGGGGTCGACATGCCTCGCGTTGCGTGTAACGGAGCTTTTGCCTTGTATCGTAGGGGCGCTGGGTTGTGAAAGCAAACCACGCCGGCGCGGCCGCTGGCGCGCATCAGCCTCATTTACCTGCCCGGAGCGTAAGATGCTTCGGGTATGGGACTCGATGAGGCTGCCCTCACCGCTTCATATCTGGAGCACCTGAGCGACGAGGACCTTGCGTTTTTGTGCGCTCCCAGGGCGGCTGGCGAGAGCTCCCGCGGGGACTACCGGCGGGTGGTACGGGCCCGGCGTGGTGGCATCGAAGGCTTCCTGGGCGACCGGGAGGTCTTCGACGCCCTCTTCTTGGCCGAGCGGGGTGCGCCGCTCCTCGGGGTTTCGCCGTTCCTCGCTTTTGCCGTGGCGGTCCGCCGGGTCGCCTCGGAGCTCGGCTCAACGCGCTATGTGAGCGAATGGGTGAGCCGGGGCCGGAGAGCGCCGGTTTTCGACGTGGCGCGGCTGGCCGAGTTCGTTTCCGGTCCCTGGCGCCGCCTGTTCTTAGCCGAACTGTTGGCCTCCTATTCGCGGGTGGCAAGTGGGTCGGTGCTGGTGGCCACCAGCCGCGGGCTACGCCGCCAGCGGTTCTCGGAGCTCGACCCGGTCCGCATGGCCGGGCTCCTCGAGGTGGTGGCTCCGGCTGAACGGCCGGGCGTATTGCGCCGCCTCGGTGACTTGGCTCTTTTTCTCACCGGGGTCTTCCCCGACTATGTTGCCCGCCATGGCTTCGGCCCTGTCGACCAAGCCCGCCTGCTCCGGGCCGGAAGGCCCGCTGCCAACCGCACCGGCCCCAGGCAAGGGAGCGCCCCGAAGCCGGCGAAGGTCGAAGACAGCGATGCCGTCACCCTTCTCTGCCGCCTCGGCCGGCGCTGGTACCAGGTCGCTTCCCAGCTCCTCGGAGGCCAGGTCCCTGCCAACGTCGCCGTGATCGGGGAGCTACCGGAGCGCTTCGACGACGCCCGGCATGTGCTGGGGGTCATCGCCGATCGGTTCCTTTTCCCCCACCGCGACGACTGGTTCACGGTCCGCTCTGGCTAGCTGAAAGCTGGCGCAGCTCTTCCCAGCCCGGCTGCCCCAATATCTCGATGACCGCCCGCACCAAGTTCTCGGGCCCCGTCAGCTTTTTCAATGCTTCTCCTCCTGCTCCTCCCGGCGCAGAGGCGCCGGCGGTGAGCAGCACGAACGGTGCATCGCCGAGTTGGCGGAGCACGGCGGCCTTGGCGATGGCTTTCCAAAGGGCATCGGCCCGGCCGAGGCCAGCGCGGTTGGTGGTGAAGGCCCCGGCCACGTCGAACAGCCAAAGCCTTCCCCGGTGGTCCCGGGCCACGAAGTCGACCTCGGCGCCACCCGGCAGGCGGGCACCTTCGTCGACGCCGCTGAAACCGGCAGCATCGATGGCTAAGCGGGCTATCTCCCGGGCCGAGCGGCCCTCGCGGATAGCGCGCGCCCGAGGATCTCCTCCCTCGTTGGAGCGGGCTCGTACCGCAGGCAGGCATACGCTAAAGCCAGCGCCCGGGGCCTGTTCTGCTTGCGTTTGAAGCTCCTGGGCGACACGGGCTTCGGCCAGCGCGATGTAAGAGCCTTCCAGGTCGTAGCC
>JBOGGK010000004.1:0-17513 GCA_050744045.1 Acidimicrobiales bacterium
CCGCTTGGTGGTGGGCAGCTACCCCCCGGTCCCCGGGGCGCCGGCGGCGGCGACCGTGGCCGCCGTGCGCCGGGCATGGTCGGCCGGCCGGGAGGTCGTCGTCGCCTCGCCCCGCCCGAGCGCCGCCCCTCACGTGCTCACCCGCGTCGGTTGGCCGTTGGCCCGCGAGGTCGCCGCCCTGGCTCGGCGCTACGGTTGCCGGGAGCTCGTCATATGCGCTCAACCGGGCTGGCCCCTGGTCCCGCCGCGCCGGCCTCGGCTCACGGCCTGGGCGCTGGCCCTCGCCATGGCCCGCTTCGAGCACGCCGAGCTCGTGGTGACGGGCGCGCCCTCGGATTGGGGCACGCAGCTCGCCGGCCTGGCCCCGCTGTGGTCGAGGGCATCCGGGCGGTACGCCAGCTCCCAGGCGCTGTCTTCGGCCATGGTCGCCGCGGGCGCCCCCGTCACCGTGGTGGAACCCGTCGCCCTGGCACCGAACCTCCCGGCGGGCACGGTCGGGCCGCTCGAACCAGGCGAGCTCCTCCTCGGCACCCGCGCCCGGCGCTTCCTCGGCCGCACCTCCCGCCGCCTGCTGGGGCGCCGTGCCCCCGCCGCCCGGGCCTGGCTCGCCGGGGTGAGCCGGCCGGTGCGGAGGCTCTTTCCCCGTTAGCGTTTGCAGGTTTCGTGCACGCGCCGGCGCTCGACCGCCACCGAGCGCCTCAGCTCTCCAGCTTCGAGTAGGCGAACTGCAGGATGTCGGCGCCGGCCACCACCGCGAGCACACTGGCCGCGAGGCGGGTAGCGCGGGGGGCGACGACGAGGCCGAAGACGGCGGCGCTGGCGAGCCATTGGCTCAGGCAGAACGGACAGCTCACCAGCTCGCCCACCGCCTTGCGCAACCCACGTCCCCTGACCTGCTCGGCGAGCTCGGCCGGTCCGCTCTGGCCCTCGTAGCGGGTGAAAGCGGCCCGCACCGGGCTCGTTATCGGGTCCTTGCTGATCAGGCGGGCGAGGCGGTGGGTGGCCAAAGTGACGAGGGCCAGGTCACCCCAGGAGAGCCGTTCGGGGAGCGGGCCGCGCCGGCGGCGGACGAACACGGCCATGCCGGCGGCCGCAGCCCCGTATGCGCTTGCCAGCACTGTGTACGAAGCCAGCGGCCGGTCGTCGCCGGCCTTGTACTCCTCGGCCTCGTCCCTCATTTTGGTAACGACTGAGCTCACCCGTAGCCCCTACCCAGTCAGGGGCGCGGAGGCACGTCCGGCGGGCCGCCGCCGCAGGTAGCGCTAACCTGCCTCGTCGACATGGCCACCTCGCCCAGCGTCCAGCTGTCCAACCGCGAGGCGCGTTGGCTGGCGATAGCCGCCCAGGGCCTGTCACGGCCGAGGAGCCCGGCGCGGGCGAGGCCGCTCGACGCACCCGGCCCCCTCCCCGGCCCCGTCCCCGGCGCGGCCGCGCCCGCTCGAGCGCCGAGGCAGCCTGGCCCTGCCCAGCTCCGCCGGGTTATGGACCAGGTGGGCACGATCCAGCTGGACGCGGTCAACGTGCTCGCCCGGACGCAGTTCCTCGTACCGTTCAGCCGGGTGGGCGGCTACGACGTCTCCTCCATGCACCTTCTCAGCCGCCCGGGAGGCCCGTGGTGGGAGTACTGGGGCCACGCCGCGTCCCTGCTCCCGGTCTCCGTGCACCCGCTGTTCCGCCACCGGATGGAGCGCTGGAGGAACGACCTGGTCGACAGCCCGGTCGCCCAGGAGCGCCGGCGGGCCTGGCGGGCCGCCCACGCCGGTTACCTGGCCACCATCCGGGATGAGGTCGCCGAAAAGGGGCCCCTCGCCGCCTCGCAGCTTTCCGACCCCCGGCGCCAGTCCGGCGAGTGGTGGGGCCGGCGCAGCACGGGCCGGCGGGCGTTGGAGATGCTGTTCGGTGACGGGGTGCTGGCGGCGTGGCGGAGCCCCAATTTCGAACGTGTTTACGACCTGGCCGAACGGGTCATCCCGGCCGAGGTCCTCGGCCTCCCCACTCCTTCCGAGGAGGAAGCGCAGCGCCAGCTCGTCGCGCTCGCCGCCCGTTGCCTGGGGGTGGCGACCCTCGCCGACCTGGCCGACTACTTCTGGCTGCGGGCGCCGGTGGCCCGGCTGCGGGCGAACGAGTTGGTGGAGGACGGCAAGCTCGTGAAGGTGCCCGTGGAGGGCTGGGTCAGGCCTGCCTACATGGTGCCGGGGCTGGTGGCGAAGGCACCTCGCCGCCCGGGCGCCACCCTGCTCTCCCCCTTCGACTCGCTCATCTGGTACCGCGACCGCACCTGGCGGCTGTTCGGTTTCCACTACCGCATCGAGATCTACGTGCCCGCTCACCGTCGCAACCACGGTTACTACGTGATGCCCCTCCTTGCCGGCGACCAACTGGTAGCCCGCCTCGACCTCAAGGCCGACCGCAAGGGCAGTGCCTTGCTCGTCGTCGGAGCTTACGCCGAGCCCGACCGTGCCGCTCCCGCCGAGGAGGCCCTGGCCGAGCTGCACCGCATGCGCCAGTGGCTCGGCCTCGAGCGCTTGGTGGTCGCCGCCAAGGGGGACTTCGCCCCGCGCCTGCGAGCCGCCGCCGGTCGTTGCGCCCAGAGCCGCCAGGCGCCGGTGCGCCCATCTCCGGGCACCGGACCTCGTCTGCCCGGCGGTCAGCGGGCGAGGAAGCGGTCGGTGGCCGGGTCGGGGTCGCCGTCGAAGTAGCGTTCCAGGGCGAGCCTGAAGAGGGCTTCGGACGGGGCGGCCCGGTGGAAAAGGGTCATGCAGCTTCGGAATTTCTGCGCGTCCAGCGGCCCAAATATCTCCGCTGCGCTCGAGCCTTCCACGGCCACGACGATGCCGGCGCACTCGCGCAACCGAGGCCCGAGCACGCGGTGGCGGAGGTAGGCCCGAGCTTCTCCGAGCGAGGAGATGGCGTAGCGCCTGGAGATGTCGCTGCGCCCGAGGCCGGCGACCTGAGGGAAGACGTACCAGATCCAGTGGCTTTCCTTGCGCCCCCGCCGCAGCTCCTCGACCGCACGGCCGTAGCTGCCGCCGGCGTCCTGGGCGCGCACGAACCGCTCCAAGTCGTAGCCCGGCGCGTCCTCGAGGGGCATACTTGCTCCGGGGAAATGATAGGCCTGTGCGCATGAAGGCAGCGTTGTACCGCGAGGCAGGGCCGTCGAGCGTCCTTTCGGTAGAGGAGGTCCCGGTGCCCGCGCCCGGCCCGGGCGAGGTCCTGGTCAGGGTGGCCTGCTCGGGGGTGAACCCGACCGACTGGACGTCGCGCTCGGGCGCCACGGCCCCGCCGCCCCAGGAGCTCCAGGTGCCCCACCATGACGGCTCAGGCGTGGTCGCCGCCGTGGGTGAAGGGGTGGCGGACCGCCACGTAGGGGAGCGGGTCTGGGTGTACATGGCTGCCCACGGGAACCGCTGGGGGACGGCGGCCGAGTACTGCTTGGTGCCGGCGCTACGGGCTGTTCCCCTCCCCGGTCACGCCTCCGACGAGCTTGGGGCCAGCTTGGGCGTCCCCGCCCTCACCGCCGCCCACTGCCTGGGTGGGCACCCGGAGGCCCTGGACGGCGCCAGCGTGCTCGTCGCCGCCGGGGCGGGCGCGGTCGGCCACTACGCCGTCGAGCTGGCCAGGTACGCAGGGGCCCGGGTGGCCACGACCGTGAGCTCCGAGGGTAAGGCGGAGCTGGCCCGGGCCGCCGGCGCCGACCTGGTCGTGAACTACCGCGAGCCCGGCGCCGCCGACGAGCTGAGGGCCTTCGCCCCCCAGATGGCGCGGGTGGTCGAAGTCGCCCTCGGCGCCAACCTCGAGCTGGATCTCGCCGTGTCCGGCCCAGGCACGGTGATCGTCGTCTACGCCAGCGAGGCCGAGGACCCGGTGGTGCCCACCCGCCAGATGATGGCCGCCAACGCCACCGTCCATTGGATGCTGCTCTACAGGGTCACGCCTGGGCAACTGGCGGCCGCCGTGGCCTGGACCAGCCAGGCGGTGGCGGCGCGGGCGCTCTCCGCCCTCCCCGTGCACCGCTTCCCGCTGGACCAGGTCGCCGCCGCTCAGGATGCTGTCGAGCAGCACGCAGTGGGCAAGGTGCTGGTCATCCCGCCCCGCTGACGCGCAGGCGGCCGCAGCCGGCGGCGCCGCCGGTCATTGCGAGGCGAGCTCCGGGGGTATCGGAAAGAACATGGAGCCCGTGGACGTCTTCCCGCCCGGCTCGTAGACGTGGCTATTGCCGGGGCGCTCCTGAGCGGGGCTGGCGTGCGGATGGTGCCTGGCACTGCGGTCCGAGACGGGATGGCGGCCCTAGCGGTTCTCCCCGCCCACAACTGGGTGAGGCTCGCTGAGCCGAAGTAACTCCGGGCTACGGGGCGACAGACAGCTTCTCGGGCTCCACGACCGGGGCCGGGGCCGGCACCTGGTGGATCGCCGTCCCGGTGAAACGCAGGACGCGCAGCGAGCGTACCTTCACGCCGGTCGCCGCCGCCGGCGGCTCGACCGCCACTTCGACGCCAACGACCTGCCTCGACGCCCAGGCCAGCGGCAGCTTCACCGCCGTGCGGACGTGGCCCGTGCCGACCAACGGGTAGCCCCACCCGAGGTCGCTCCAGAACCACTTAGCGTACCCAGAAAGACGTAGGCCGACTGCCACCGAGGAGACCCGCCGGCCGCTGGTGTCGAGGTCGATGACGGCGTACTGGCCGGCCTCGCCCGGCTCGGGGGAGCTGGCGCTGGTCGAGGAGTCCGCGTACCAGCGGGCCATCTCCTCGCCCATCACCTGGTATGTGAACGGGTTGGCGTCCATGACCGAGTCGCGCGTCTCGCCCCGCCCCGGTGCCGCCACGGGGGCGAGCTGGAACCGGAACGGGGTGGTGCCCTGGTCAGAGAAGTCGTTGTTGCCGGTCGCGTCGCGAAGCACTGGGTGGTGACCCCACCACGTCCCGGTGAAGGGCTTTTCGACCTCCCGCAGCGCGGTCTGGCTGTCGGGGAAGCCGCTGGCCGGCTCGCCGCCCCACAGGTAGTGGGCACCCGAGATGCTGCCATCGGCTTCGACGGTGAACGAGATGGCGTCCTCGATGTCGGTCATCCGCCCCCAGCGCCCCCACTCCAGGAACGGTAGGAACCCCGTCCCCCCGTCTTCGTGGCTCCACACGACCACGTAAGACAGGGCCTCCGCGCCGCCCGCCTCGGGGGCAACGGTGCAGTACATGAGCAGGGGGACGTCGTGGAGGGCCGAGGTGCTCCGGCCGTAGACCACCGGGGCGTAGGTGTAGGCCAGGTATTGCGGGTTGGCGGGCGTGACTACCTCCAGTTCGCTCGCCAGCAAGGTCACCGCCGGCGCCACCCCGGGCGCCGGTTCCGACATCTTGCCCGGCGCCGACTTGCCGCCCGGCGACGACTTGCCGCCTGGGGCTGCCGGTTCCACCCTCAGGGTGAGCGAGTAGCTGTTGGAGGCATTGACCGGCCCGGTGAAGCCGGCGTAGACGAACGGCTTTGCCCCAAAAAACAGCACGAGCTGCTGGGTGCTCACCGCTTCCTTCGTGGTCAGGTCGGTGACGGTGGCGTCGACGACCGTCGAGCTCGGCCGGCCCGGCCCCCAGGAGGTGCCCGGGGCTTCGAGGGCCAGGCGCAGGAGGCCCTCGCCAACCGCCGGGCCGGGTGCCCCACCCGACCCGGTGCTCTCCGGGGTGCTGGTGGTGGGGATGCTACCCGAGGTGCTGGTGGTGGACGTGGCGCCCGGCGGGGGAGCGAGCCGGCCGGCGAAGGGGGCGGTGACCGAGCCGGGCGCGCTCAGGTCCCCGGCCACGGTGGGCGCCAGCGCCACGACGAGCTTGCGCCCGGCGGACGCCGACAAGCCCCTGGATCGGGTGGCCAGCTCCGGAGCGCCGAGGGCCGACGTCGCGGTCGCCGGCGCCGGCTTGCCGGGGACCGGGGCGGGCCCAAGAGAGGGATCCCAGGCGTCGGCCGGTGCCTGGCACGAGCCGGGGGCGGCGCAGGCGTCCCGGGCGAAGCCGAGGTCGTGCACGAGGTACCGGGCGCCCCCGGTCGAATGCAACGCCACGACGGCGAGGAAGCAGTGCGACCGGCGGCAGTCTGCGCCGCCCAGAGCAGTGGTGAGGATCGCCGCCAAGTGGAGCGACGTGCTCGCCCTGCCGTTGGCGGCCACCGTCATGAGGGTGTTGTGGCGGCTGTCGCAGCCGTCTTGGACCGAGGCAGGAGGGCGTAGCAACAACAGAGCGGCTTTAGGGTCGCACTCCGCCACCGCATAAGTGGTGCCGTAGGAGCCTCCCGCCACCCTT
Organism: Acidimicrobiales bacterium; assembly: GCA_050744045.1. Taxonomy (GTDB): domain Bacteria; phylum Actinomycetota; class Acidimicrobiia; order Acidimicrobiales; family Palsa-688; genus JBOGGK01. Next base: position 6,282 of record JBOGGK010000004.1, read on the forward strand.
ACGGTGACCCGCTCGCCGTCCACCAGGCCCCGAGCGGGCACCACCTGTAGAGAGGTGAGCCGGAGCGTCGGGCTGCGCCCGCCGGCCCCGGCCCGGGCCGTCGCCGGGCCCTCCGCCAACCAATTCCCGGGCATGGTGGCCAGGACGGCTACGCCAGCGAGCGCCGCCGCCACGTGCCCCCGCCGCGAGCCTCGGTAGAACTTGGGTACGGACGAGAACCTTACCCCCGGACCGCCCAGCCACTAGAAAGAGCAGCGTGACCGAGGACCTGCCGCTGCGCGCCGAGCCGGCGAGCGCAGCCCGCAGCCGCTGGGCCCTGGCCGCGGTGTGCGCCGTGCTCTTCCTCACGTTCCTCGACACGACCATCGTGAGCGTCGCCCTCGCCGACGTCCAGTCCCGTCTCCATGCTGGTGTCACCCAGCTGCAGTGGGTCGTGAACGGTTACGCGCTCACATTTGCCAGCCTCATGATCACCGCCGGGTCGCTCTCGGACCGCTTCGGCCGCAAGCGGTTGATGCTGGGCGGGCTCGGCGTCTTCGCCGCCGGCTCCCTGCTCGGTGCGCTCGCCCCCAGCCCCTCGGTCCTTATCGCCGCCCGAGTGATCATGGGTGTCGGTGCGGCCGCCTCCGAACCGGGGACGCTGTCGGTCATCCGCCACCTCTACCCCGAGCCTGAGGACCGCGCCCGTGCCCTCGGCGCTTGGGCCGCGGTGTCCGGGTTGGCCCTCGCCCTCGGGCCGGTGATCGGCGGCGCCCTGGTCGGCCTCGCCACCTGGCGGGGCGTTTTCTGGTTCAACGTCGCCGCCGCGGGGGCCATCATCGTGCTGGCGGCTGCCGCGGTCCCAGAAAGCGCCGACCCGCAGTCGGCGCCGCCCGACCTGCCCGGCTTCGTCACTGGTGCTGCCGGCCTCGGGGCGCTCACTTTCGCCGTGATCCTGGGCGAAACCGACGGGTACGGCTCCGACCTCGTCGTGGTCTTGTTCATCGTGGGGGTGGTCCTGCTGATCGCCTTCACCCGCGTGGAACGTTCGAGCGCCGCTCCCATGCTCGACCTTTCCTATTTCGGGTCGGCCCCGTTCTCGGGCTCGCTCGTGGTCGTTTTCATCTTGTTCTTCGGCGTGTTCTCGATCTTTTTCTTCACCGCCCTCTACCTGGCTGCAGTGGTCGGCTACTCGGGTTACCGGGTGGCGCTCGAGTTCCTGCCCATGACGGCGGCCATGGTCCTGGCCGCCGGCCTGGCCGGGCGGCGCGTCGCCATGCGGGGGCCGCGCCTGCCCATGGCCGAGGGCTGCGTGATGGCGGGGGCGGGCGTCCTGCTCTCCGAAGTCCTCTTGAGCGGGGCCGGTTCCCCGTCCCCGTGGCTGATGGCGACGCTCGCCTTGGCCGGGTTCGGCTTCGGCACGAGCGTCGTGCCGGTCACCTCGGTATCACTGGGGGTGGTGCCGGCCGAGCGTTCGGGCATGGCCGCCTCGGCCACCAACACCAGCCGCGAGCTCGGCGCCGTCTTCGGCGTCGCCGTCCTCGGGGCGCTCGTGAACGCCAACCTGACGAGCAACCTGGTCGACCGGCTGAAACACCTGAAGGTGCCCTCCAACTATTTCGGCCTGATCATCAACGCCATAGAGACCGGGCTCGTCCCCAAGGGCGTCCACGGCGGCGGGTCCATAGAGAAGAAGGTCTTCGAGGCCGCCTACGCCGCCTTCCGCACCGGCCTCGACATCGCCCTGCTCACGGCGGGAAGCGCCATGCTGGCCGCCGCCTTGGTGGCCGCGGCGACGCTGCGTGGCACCCGGGCGGCGGACGGTGCTCCGGCCGGCTCCCGAGACGACGTTTAGGAGCCCTGGTAGTAAGGGAAGGACAGGACGTACACTTCACGCCATGACCAGGCACAAAGGGATTTCGTCGAGGCTGGTGGCTCTTGTGGCCGTCGTCGCGATGGCCCTGGCTGGCTGCGGCGGCGCGGGGGCGGGGCCAGCCAAGTCCGTCCAGAGCTCGACCAATACCAGGCCGAGCTCGACTAAGGCCGCACCGGCCAAGGTGAAGAAAAACTGGGAGGCGTTCTTCGCCGGCTCGACGCCCGCGAACCGCAAGATCCAGCTCCTGCAAAATGGAAAGGAATTCGCGCGCGTGATCAAAGGCCAGTCCAGTTCCGCTCTGGCCAAGAGCGTCACAGCCAAGGTTTCCAGGGTAACCGTGAGCTCTTCAGACAAGAGCGCTCTGGTCCGCTATTCGATCTACATGGGCGGCAAGACGGCGCTACCGAAGCAAAAGGGGACTGCTGTCCTCCAGAGCGGGACCTGGAAGGTCGGTGACAGAAGCTTCTGCGGCCTGCTGGCCCTGGAGCAGGCCAAGGTGCCGGCGTGCAAGAGCCTGGGCAAGTCCGGCTAACCACGGGGTTAGCTGGGGTTAGCTGCGAGCGAGGCGAAGCCAGGTGTCTATGAGGATCTCGATGCGGGTACCGCCTTCTTCTGCGCTAACGGCTCTCGGGCTCGCGGGCGGTTTTGCCGTCGGCAGGGCCACCCACAAGCGGGCGCTCGGTGGAGCGCTCTGGGCAGCAGCAGGAGCGCTCTGCCTGCCGCGCTGGCGGCGTGCGGGCTGGGCCCGGGCTTCGCTGCTTGGCGTGACCTACGTCGGTGCCCTCGGCGGCTCGCACCCCTTAGCCAAGCGCATCGGAGCCTGGCCGTCGATCGCCGTAGTCACTGCTGCCATGTCGGCGTCGGCGGCGCTGCTCGCCGACCGCCGCCCGCGCTAAGGCGATCTTCGCCGCCGAGCCGGCGCGCCGGGTGCCGGCCGAACCCCGCGCTCAGTGCCGGTGCGGTGAGCCCGGCAGGCCCGGCACGAGGGGGTGCTCGAACCCGGGCGCCATGCTGATCGCCTCGGCCAAGCGCCGCTGCCACCACTGCCTCCAGGCGCCGCGGCGGAGGTCGTGAACCAAGGTCGCCAGGATCTCGTGCTCGCACTCGGCGAAGGGGCGGACGCGCTCGGCCCGGACTTGTTCGACCACGAGCAGGTGCCAGCCGAAGGGGCTGGCGACCGGCCCGTATAACTGTCCCGGGGGGGCAGAGAAGGCGGCTTCCTCGAACGGGCCGGACAGCTGCCCGCGCTCGACCCAACCGAGGTCGCCGCCCCGGGCTCGGCTGCCCTCGTCCAAAGAGTGGGCCTGCGCTAGGGCCGCCAACGCTCCGGGCCCAGGCGCCGTCGCCGCCAGGTGCTCGGCCAGACCCCGGTCGCCCACGACGACGTGGCGCACCCGCCTCGCCTCTGGCTCGCGGAAAAGGTGCTCGTTGGCGCAGTAATTGGCCAGTACCTCGGCTCGGCCGGGCCGCCCCGGGCGGAGTGCGCCGGCCCTTTCCAAGCCGGCCATCCACTCCTCCAGCGAACCTGGGTCTTGTACCCCGAAGCGGGCCGCCTCCTGAGCCAGGAGGCGGTCGGCCAGGAGCGCCTTAGCCCCCCAGGACCGGATGGCCTTGGCGCGGGCTGCGTCGCCCCTTGGTATGGGCGGCGGCCCAGTGCCGGGCGCCCCCCGGCCTCCCGGGCCCGCGTCCGCCTCGAGCCCCAAGCGCGCCGCCACCGTCGTGCCGGAGAGCCGGCCGAGGTAGTCCTCCACTTCGGCTCCGGTGACCGGGACGCCGTCGACCCAGCCGACCGGCGCCAGCCCGAGCGGGCCAGGCTCGAGCGGGTCAGGCCCGGGAAGCATGTCGGGCCGCTTCGGAGAGGCTGGGCCCACCCGTCCATCCGGCGTCGCCCAGGACCAAGCGCACAGAAGGGGAGTACCACAGCCGCCCGAAGTACGTCACCTTGAAAAGCGCCCACGACGACAGCCAACCCGTCTCGGGCGCTCGCACGGTTGCTTCCACCCGGTGTGCCGCCCCCGGAGGTACGGCAAAGCCCTGTGCGCGGGGGGCCACCCACGGCCACGTCTCGACGGGCGTGAGCAGCTGGGCCTCGCCCCGGAGCTCCCCGGCGGTGCGGTTAGACAGGCGCAGCCCCAAGGTGGCGGCGACCCCCGCCGGCACGACCAGCTCCTCGGCCTCCAGTACCGCCTCGAGCTCGGCCGGGACCTGACCGCTCGGGTGGCCGAAAGGGGCGGGCAGGGCCAACAACGGGTGCCCGTGGCCCTCGTGCCCGTCGACGTCGTGCCCGTTGACGTCGTGCCCGTCGAGAGACACGGCTTCAGCGAGCCGAGGCAGCACGTCCACTGTGAGCACGTCCTCTTGGGCCTGGCCGGCTTCGTCCGTCACCCGGGCGGCAACGAAACGCCGGCCCGGGGTGCAGGTACCGGGGACCCGGACGCGGACCGGGACTGCCACGAACGCCCCGGGCGCCAGGGAGAAGAGCCTGCCGGGAGGATCGAGGGCCCAACCGTCGGGAGCTACCAGTTCCAGGTGGCCAGCCTGGGTGGCGTGGGCCGCCCCCGACGCCACCTGGGCCATGACATCGGCTGCCTCCCCTGCCCGGACAACCAGCGAAGTAGCGCGGAAATGCACAGCGAGGCCCTGGTTCCCCATGGGCGCCGCCCCCTTGTTGTGGAGCCAGTACCGGCTGAACACCGGTTGGGCCGCCTCCACGCTGAGCCCACGCGCCGGGCCCGTCTGGCTGGGGCCCGCCTGGGGCGCCTCCCTGGCCCCGGCGGCGGCGCCCTGGCCGGGGCCCACCACGGGCAGGCCAAGGCGAACGGTGGCCAGTTCGCCCGCGTGCAGCGCAAACCTGACCCATGTGCCGCTGCCGCCGCGGCCGCTGGCGGCACCCGAGGTAGGGGAGACGGCGAGCTGTTCCCGGGCCTTGTCCAAGAGGTCGGCCCGGTGGGCGTCGCGGAGGGGGAACCAGCTTCGCAATTCGACATCCACTGGCCTGCCGGCCGCCTCGTAGCAGCGCAGGGCGAGCTCGACGCCGGCTTCGGAGCGCCCTCCGGTCCCTTCGAGGGGCGCGGGGTCGCCCTCTGCCAAGGGGTTGCCGGCCGGCTTGAGGGCAGCCAGCACCACTTCGCCGATCCCGCCGGCCATGCCCCCATCCCGGTCGCCGGCCATGCCCCCATCCCGGTCGCCGGCCCTACCCCCATCCCGGTCGCCGGCCCCGCCCCCACCCCCGTCGCCGGCCCCGCCCGCCGGGGCGAGGCTGAAGAGCCGGGCGCTCCGGGGCAGTGGGCCGGGGTGGGGCCCGGCCAGGGTGGCACGGAGCGGGCGGTTGTAAGCCAGCGCTTCAGTGACGCAGCCGGCTTGGCGCCAGTCGCCCCGGGCGAGCAGAAGGGCGTGGTCAAAAACGTGGCTCCAGTGCTCGAGCTCGAAGGCCGAACCGTCCGGCGCGGAGCGTCGCGGCGGGTCGATCCAGACCCCTGACGGCCACCCGCTGCACGCCCGCAGCAGCGAGACGTGCATGGCGCCGGCGGTGTCGACCGCGAAGCCCGGGGTGCCCCGGTTGAAGATGGCCGCCGTCCACTCGGGGACGTCCTCGCGCCGGGGCACCAACCCGGCGGGCTGGGCCACTCTCACCCGGCCGGTGACCACCTCGGCCACCAGGCCGGCGACGGCCGCCGCGGTGGCCTCGGGGCCGGCTCCCGCCACCACCAGTACGGGGAGGTCCCGGGCACCGCGGAGGTCGGCGTTCGGCGACCAAACTTCGGCTAAGGACCTGGCTGCGGGTACGAGGAGGCGGGCCGAGCCCTGGCGCTCGAGCTGGTCCTCGAAGAAGCGCCGGTAAATGGGCCCGGCGTGCTGCAGGAGCTCGCCGATGAAGGCGTTGTCGGCGGGCGTGCCCACGGCGACCCGGAAGTCGGGGAGGTTGGAGTCGCCCCGGAGGGCGCCGTAACGGTTGGCCGGCGCCTCCGAACAGGTGGCGGTGACGCCTTTTTGGACCAGGGCCACGACCAGCTCGCGGGCCCATGGAGCGGCGCTGGCACCCGTTGCCGTAACGACCTCGGCGACCCCGACCGAGCGCCGGTGGTAGGCGGCCCCACTTCCCCCGGCCCCAGCACCGCCGGCCCCAGCACCGCCGGCGACTTCGACGGCCTCCACCACGAGAGTCGTGGACAGGCCGAACCATTCGGCCGCCGGGTTGTCCAGGGTCCAGGGGGCCTCGGCGGAGTCCACCTCGATAAGGGCGAAGCCCCGGGCGACCACGGCGTCGCCCACAGCCGAGACCGGTGTCGCCCCGATGAGGGTGGTCGGGAAGCGCAGTCGCACCAGCCGGTCCTTGCCCACCCAGCCGTGCAGCTCGGTGCGCAGCTCCAGGCGCCGGCAGCCGTGCCACAAGGTGACCACCTGCCGGTAGCCGACGCCCTCCTCAGGCCGTCCGCCGGGGCCGGCCGCCCCGTAGGCCAGGCGCCCCTCCACGACCAATCGTTCACCGAGCACCGAAGCCTGGCGCCATACGGCGGCGGGGGCGGAGCGCGAGCGGGCCGGCGGGCCCGAATGCAACAGGTGCCACGGGCCCTCGCCGAAGCGGGGATGGTTCGGGTACTCGGGGTAGACGACGAGCTCGTTGGCCACCTCGCCCTCGGGGAGGAGCTCGAAGCCGCTGGTGCGCTCCCTGACCCGGGCCAGCCCGCCCCCGCGCCCGGGGTCGGCAGTCACCTCGAGGTGCTCGTTGGCGATGGTCAGGCCCGGGGCCCCGGCCCAGCCTCCGCTGCCGCCGCCAGCCCCTGTCCCGGCCGAGCCTCCATTGCCGTTCCCGCCGCTAGCTCCTGTGCCCGCCCAGGCCCGACGGGGGCCCCTGCCCGCAGGAGCCGCCCCCGCACCGTCCCCGGCCCGCCGGCGCACCAGCGTGAAGCTCCGGTACCCGACCCCGGGGACGGCTGCCGCCGGGAACCGCAGGACGGTCCGGCCCGGCCGCGGGCCCGCTTCCCCCAGGGTGGGCAGAGCCTGGCCGGCCCCGTCCCGCACTTCGTAGGCCTCGCCCGGCTGGGCCTGAGGGACCTCCACGGCGGCGAGCTCGCTCCGGTCCTGGCCGAGGGTGTTGGTCACCACGACCGCCTGCGCCCCGGCCCCGGCCTGGCCGGCACCGCTCGTGCCCTCCGTGCCGCTGGTGCCGCCGGCCCGCCCGTGCTCGCCCCCGACGTCGCTGGCGCCACTCGTGTCGATGGCCGAGACCAGGGCCTCCCTCGAGTGCTCCTCGGCCGCCCGGGCGAGCTCGTACGACTCCCGCCAACCCCCGAGCAGGTCCAGGTAGACCTGGTCGGACTCGGAGCCGGTTATCCCGTCGTGGTGGGCGCCGAAGACGAGCTGGCGCCAGGCCTTGTCGAGCGCCCGCTGCGGCACCGGCGCACCGACCAGGCTGGCCAGGGCGGCCATCGCCTCGGCGTCGGCCAGGCAGGACTCCGCCAAGCGCTGGGCCTGCTTGGTGTCGATGAAAGACACGTCCTTACCGGTGTAAATGGGGTTCATGTCCCGGCTCTGAGGCGACGGGCGCCGGCCCTGGCGGGAGAGCTCTTCGCTCACGGCGGCAAAAAACTCTTCAGGCAGGCCAACTTCGAAGCGAGGCCATGCGTAGCGGGCGCCCCAGGCCTCGGCAACGTCGCTCACCCACCGGCTGGGCGGGGTGTAGTCGGTCCCCACCGGCAACAAGGTCGCCCGGGTGGCGGCCACCTCGGCCAGGTCGCAGAACAGCTCGTAGGCGCGCCACATCGCTCCCTCCAGTGTGGTGGCGCCCTCCAGGTCCCAGCCTGCCGAGTAGTGGTTGGGCATGTAGCTCGTGAGCAGGCCCCGCCCGTTGGGCGCCACCCATTCGAACTCGGAGGGGAACTGCATCCACGAGTTGGAGCCGGTCTCCTTGCGCGGCCCCCACTGGTGGAACGGCCCTCGCGCCCACGCCGACGAGCGCAGCCCGCACTCGGCCATGATCCCGGGGAACTGGGGGTCGTGGCCGAAGACGTCGAGCTGCCACGCGCTGGTCGGGTTGGCGCCCACGACCCCGCGCTGGAAGCCGAGGCCGTAGACGGCGGCCCGTATGGCCGTTTCCGCCCCCGTCAGGTTGGTGTTGGGCTCGTTGTAGGTGCCCCCGACGATCTCGAGCCGGCCCGCCCGTACCAGGGCTCGCAGCTGCTCCCGCCGGTCGGGGTACAGGTCCCAGAACGGCTTCAGGTAGTCCACCTCGGCCAGCACGAACTTGTAGCGCGGGTCGAGCCGGGCCCGCTCCAGGTGGGCCTCGACGAGGGCAAGGCCAGTGTGCTGAAAAGTTTCCCGTCTCTCGAGGGCCCAGAGCAGTTCGTCCCAGCCCGAGGTGTAGCCCGCCTGGGTGTTCCACCACACCGGGTCGTAGTGGAAATGGCAGACCATGAACATGCGCCACCCGGGCTCGCGCACGACCAGGTCCGCTTCCGCCTCCGCCTGGCCGGCACCGGCGCTGGCTGTCGCCCGGGCAGGCACCAGGTCACCGGGCCCGAGGCGGTGGCCGCCTTCGATCAGCACCGGGACCTCGACCACCACCCCAGCGGGGCGCTCGGGGCTGGGGCTGAAACGGCCGGGCCCGGAGATGCCGGCGTCGTCCGAAGGGGCCCAGGCCGGGCCGCCTGGCCGGCCCGCCAGGGCGGGGCTCAATTGGCCCCTCCAGGACTCGGCGGTCCGCACACTGGGGCCGGCCACGCTCACGGTGGCCTCGGTGCCCGCTTCGGCGCCTGCCACCGCCACCTGGACGACCTGGGCCAACCGCCCCCCGGAAGCAACGAAACAGTAGGTGCTCCGGACCGAAGTGATGCGCATCACAGCGAGGACCTTTCGTATTTGCCTTGCCGAGCTTCCCTGCCGCCCCCCGTTCTAGCGCGCCTCCGCGCGCTCCGGCCCCTGGGAAAAAAACCTGACGTTGACGTCAAGGACCGTCTACAGTATGGGAGCCCGCCGGCCCGGGCCGGAGAAGCCGAAGCCGGAGAAGCCAGAAGCCGGAGAGCAAGAGAGGCCCGAGAAGCCGTCGAGGCCGGAGAGAGGGGAGACGAGGACAAGTGGTAACCGACGCGCCCGCCAGCGCCACGCGACCGACGCGCCGCTCCGCACGCGGCGTCCATTACAAGTGGATCGCCCTGTCCAACACCACGCTCGGGGTGCTGATGGTCACGATCAACCAGTCGATCTTGTTGATCTCGCTGCCCGACATCTTCGACGGCCTCCGCCTCGACCCCCTGACGCCGGCCAACACGTCCTATTTCCTGTGGGTCTTCATGGGCTTTTTACTGGTGACCGCGGTGCTCGTGGTCAGCCTGGGCCGGGTGGGGGACATGTACGGCCGGGTCCGGATGTACAACCTGGGCTTCGCGGTGTTCACCTTCTTTTCGATCTTGTTGTCGGTCACCTGGATGAACGGAGCGCCCGGGGCGCTGTGGATCATCATCATGAGGGTGTTCCAAGGCGTCGGCGGGGCCTTCCTGTTCGCCAACTCGAGCGCCATCCTGACCGACGCTTTCCCTCCAGATGAACGGGGCAAAGCGATGGGCATCAACGGTGTCGCGGCCGTGAGCGGCTCTTTCCTCGGCCTCATCCTGGGCGGGGTGCTGGGCCCGGTCCAGTGGCGCCTCGTGTTCTTGGTCTCGGTGCCGTTCGGGTTGTTCGGGACCTTCTGGGCCTACCTCAAATTGAAAGACAACGGGGTGCGGGTACGGGCCAAGATCGACTGGCTGGGGAACGCAACTTTCGCGGTTGGCCTGGTCGCCATGTTGACCGGGATCGTTTATTCCCTCCTGCCTTACGGCGGGCACCCGACGGGGTGGACCAACCCGTGGGTGCTCCTCGGGGTCTTCGGAGGAGCCGCCATGATCGGGGTGTTCGTCTTCATCGAGACCAGGGTCCCCCAGCCCATGTTCCGCCTGGGGCTTTTCCGCATCCGGGCGTTCACCGCCGGCAACGTCGCCGGCCTGCTCGCCGCGCTCGGCCGCGGCGGCCTCCAGTTCATGCTGATCATCTGGCTGCAGGGCATCTGGCTGCCCCAACACGGCTACAGCTTCGCTGAGACCCCCCTCTGGGCAGGCATTTTCATGGTCCCGCTGACGGTGGGCTTCCTCCTCATGGGCCCTGCCTCGGGCATCCTCTCGGACCGGCTCGGGGCGCGGGGCCTCGCCACGTGGGGCTTGGTGGTGAGCGGGGCGTCGTTCCTGCTCCTCGAACTGCTGCCGATGAACTTCAGCTACGTGTGGTTCGCCCTGTTGATCTTCGTTTTCGCCCTCGGCATGGGCCTGTTCTTCTCGCCCAACCTGGCTTCGGTCATGAACAGCCTCCCGCCTGGCCAGCGCGGCGTGGGAGCGGGGATGCTGAACACGTTCCAGAACTCGGCCACCGTGTTGTCGATGGGCCTGTTCTTCACGATCGTCACCCTCGGGTTGGCGGCCGACCTGCCCTCGCACCTCTACCACGGCCTGACCGCCGCCGGCGTAGCCAGCGCCCCGGCGCGCGAGGTGGCCGGCGAACCGCCCATCGGCAGCCTTTTTTCAGCCTTCCTCGGCTACAACCCGGTGAAAGAGCTGCTGGGCCCGACCGGGGCGCTCCAGCACCTGAGCCGCAGCCAGGTCGCTTACCTGACCGGGCGCTCGTTCTTCCCCAAGCTGATCGCGCCCGCCTTCGCCAACGGGCTCCGGCTGGCGTTCGATTTCGCCGCCGGCGCCACGGCGGTCGCAGTGGTGGCGAGCGCCCTGCGGGGCCGGCCCTACTTCTACGCCTCGCAGCCCTCGGGGCTTTCGGTTGAAGCCGGGGCGGTGGACGGTGCCGGGAGCGTCGCCGCCGGCGAGCTCGCGGAAGGGCCCGCAGAGGGGGCGGCCGGGGAGCCCGGGATGGCCGTACGGTGAGGGCCCCTGCGCCCGCCGCCGCTCCCGCTCCGGTGACCACCCCCGAGGCCGGCCCTGCGCCTGCCCCGGCGGGGCTGGTCAGCATCGGTGCCGCCGCTTCCCTCCTCGGGGTCACCGAAAGAGCGCTCCGGTACTACCAGCAGTTGGGCCTCGTCACGCCCTGCTTTCGTACCGCTGGGGGTATGCGGCGCTATTCGCAGGAGGATCTGGCCCGCGTGGGCCGCATCCGCGAGCTGCAGAGCCTGCTCGGGCTCAACCTCGACGAGGTGGCGGTGGTGCTGGGCAACGAGGACAGGATGGCCGAGATCCGCCAGGTGTACCACGACGAGCGCACCGGGGCCGGCCAGCGGGCCGAGCTCGCCCGGGAGTGCCTCTGCCTCCAGGAGCACTTGCGGGCGACCGTCGAGGCCAAGCGCGAGGCCCTGCACCGGTTCTTGGCCGACCTCGACCGGCGGATCGCACGCGCCCGGGCAC
>JBOGGK010000005.1:0-3740 GCA_050744045.1 Acidimicrobiales bacterium
CTCCTGGCGCCGTACGGTGAAGCGGGTACGAACGCCGACGGCGAGTTCTGGCGACCGTCGGCCCTCTGTCCGCCGGTGGCCCATGCGACCGGCCAAGCCGGGGACGTGTTCTTGTGCCATCCGTTCCACCAAATCGCCGTATTCGAACTCGCTCGAAGAAAAGAGCAGGTCGAAGGGCGGGTGGTACCCCACAGTGTCGATCTTGCCGTCGCGCACGTCGATGCGGGTGAAGACGGCTTGGTTGAACCGTCGCCGGGTGGGCGCGGAGGCTCGGGCGTAGGCCTTGGCGCAGTTGGTGGCGAAGCGCATCGCGGTCTCGAGGATCTCTTGCCATTCTGCCAGGTGGGCGTCGACCATTCGCCGGCCTACCTGCGCCGGGCGTTGGAGGCGTCGCTGCGCCGCCTCGGCACCGACTGGGTCGACCTCTACCAACTGCACCTGGGGGACCTCCCTGTAGCACAGGCCGAAGAGCTGCCCGTGACGCTGGAGGACCTGGTCGGCGAGGGTAGCGTCCGCTGGTACGGCTGGAGCACCGACCTGGCTGACCGAGCCACAGCCTGGGCACGCGAGGGTGCCCACTGCACAGCGGTCCAGCACGACTTCTCGGTCCTGGCGAGCTCTCCCGAGGTGCTCGCGGTCTGCGAAGAGCACGACCTGGCCAGCATCGACCGGGCCCGCTCGCAATGGGCCTCCTCACGGGGAAGTTCACCGCCCAGAGCACGCTCAGCGACGACGACGTGCGCGGGGTGCCACCAAGCTGGATGCGGTACTTCGGGGCGGGGGCAGGCCCGACCCAGCCTTGCTCGAGCGTATCGACGCCGTGCGCGCGGTGCTGACGTCGCGCGGCCGTACCCTCGCTCAAGGCGCGCTCGCGTACCTATGGGCACGTAGCGACAAGACCATCCCTATACCCTGCTGCCGTACGGTCGCCCAAGTGGAGGAGAACGCGGCCGCGATGGCCTACGGGCCGCTCTCGGCCGACGAGCTATCGGAAGTAGAGAGGCTGCTGGGCCGACCAGAGCGCCACCCCGTGGCGTCCGCTCCTGCGCCAGACTGATGACGGTGGCAGCAGACCTCGATGGCATCGGCACTTGCGGGATCGCCGAGGACGTCGCCCGGATGGAGATCAACAGGCCGCTTTTTGTCAGCGAGGTCGCCCACCACGTGGGCCTCAGTCCCCATACGCTGCGCTGGTACGTGCGGGTCGGGCTGCTCAAGGACGTGCCACGCGGCCTTGCTGGGCACCGGCGCTATTCGGCGCCAGACGTCGAGTGGCTGCTGTTCGTCCGGCTGCGAGCGACGGGCATGCCGGTGAAGGACATGGTGAGCTACGCCGAGATGGTGAGGGCCGGCGAGCACACCGCCGAGCTCCGCGCCCAGCTGCTCGAGCGCCACCGGGCGCGTGTCGTGGGACGGATCGAGGCGCTCCAGGCCGACCTAGGTGTCATCGACCAGAAGATAACTGGCTATAGAGGGCGCCCCGAGCCCCGGATCGACCCCGTCGCTACCCGACGGCCCAGTCAACAAGGCGCCGGCGGGCGTACAGCCGGCTTTGCCCCTAGCGGGACGTAGTGGAGACCGCTGGGGCGTCTAGACCAGTCGCTATTGGTTGTATCTGCCTCGGAGGTTGTGAATGCCTAAGTCGATCGCCGTGTTCGGGGCCGGCCCTGGCCTCGGCCAAGCCGTCGCCCGCCGCTACGCACAAGAGGGTTACGACGTGGTGCTCGTCGGGCGCCGCCAACAACGCCTCGACCTGCTCGCGCAAGAGCTGGCTGACGCTGGTGGGAGCGCGCACGTCGTCCCCGCTGACCTGGCTGGCACCGACGCCGTCCCCGAAGTGGCCGACCGGGTTCGCGCCAGCGTCGGCCAACTCGATGCGTTTTACTACGCCCCGACTCCAAGCACCGGGTTCGTTCCCGCAGCCAAGCTGACTCCGCAGCGCGCCGAGAGCTTCATGCCGCTCATCTTCTACACGATGCTGGCACTCGTGCAGGAGTTCCTGCCGCAAATGCTCGGACAGGGGGACGGCGCCATCCTGACCGCGCAGGGCGGCAGCACCGTGCACGGCGTGGCGGACATGAGCGGCCCCAGTCCTGCACAAGCCGCCCAGCGCAACTACCTACAAGCCCTGCACGCCGAGGTAGCCGAGAAAGGCGTCTACGTCGGCATGCTCTACATCGGTGCGGCCATCAAGAACAGTGCGTTCCACACCGAGCTGGAGAAGGCCAAAGCCGCGGGCGACCCGGTCCGGGAGATGCCTACCGTCGAGCCCGAACATCTCGCCGACGTGCTCTGGAAGATGCACAGCACCAGGAGCCCGATGGAAGCGATCTACCCCGAACGCAACATCGATCGCTGACCAACGACGGACTCTCCGGCGCCTCCGCAAGTGACAGTAGGAGGGCGTCGGCGAGGGAAGCCTCGACGTCGCGCACCGACAGGCCCCTCACGAAGCCGGCGATCACGAGGGACTCCAAAGCGTTGGTCCTGGTCACGCCGGTACCGAAGAGCCTCGAGGTGAACTTGTCAGCGGTGCGCCGCAGCTTCGGGCGCTGGAGGGTGACCGGGCCGGCGGTGGTCTTCACAGTCACCGGGGCATAGCCATTGCGCATCCCTTCGTTGGCCTCGGGGCTGAGGGCGGCCTTGGCGTAGCGCTCCCGGGCCAAGAAGCCCGTGACCTCGGCTTCCATTGCCGACTGCAGCAGCAGCCGCGCACCGATGCGTGCCACCTGTTCGACGGCGCCGGCCAGGTACCGCCGCCGGCGAAGACCTCATCGATCTCGCCCCGAAGGCGCTCGCTTGGGGTTACTCTTCTGGTCATAGGACGTAGGTTCCTTTCTCTTGACTTGTCAGGTCGTGAGAGAGCCTACGTCCTTGTCATTTACACCAGCGGGGGGACGCCACCCATAGCCGGCGTGGACTTCGTCATGGCAGTTAGGGCAGAGCGGGACCGCGTTGCTCGCGTCGTCGGTGCCCCTTCGTGCCTTGGCACGGTGTGATGGACCTGGACGCCGTGGAGGCGGTTGCAGATCGCGCACATCCGTCCGGTCCTAGCAAGCAGATCGTCAACGACAGGTTGCGCGAAAGCCACGCTCACAGTATGCGCGCTCGTCGCAGGCACTGGCTGGATGTCCCGAGGCCCCTTTCAGTCCGGCCATCCTGCACCACATTTGCACCACAAGCAAAGGTCAGCAAGGGTCAACGAGGGTCAGCAAGGGTCAGGTTGAAAGGGCTGTTGAGCTGCTCCCTTATCTGTAAGGCCAGGTCACGGGCTTGGGCGTCTCAGCACTGATAACGCCGATGTCGCCCATGGTCAGGGATAACCAACCACACCCGATCTTGCGCTGACGCCACGGACCCCGTTGCTCCACTACCCCTGATGGGCATGACCGCCATCACACCTGCGTTGCCGAGATGCCAGAGCCCAATCGCGAGCGCCGCGATCTCGGCGTAAGGGACGTACTCGCCAGCCCAGCAGAGCACTCGGTCGTCATCGCTGGGAACAGGCGGGTCACCGCGAGGTTCCCCCGGCTAGCCACTCGCAGGTTGCCTCAGTGCCCGTGTACCGACACAGACGGTCTCGGCCTCATGGCGCCGTCCTGGCGAGTGCACCAGCTTCGCCGGCTCCCGCACCGGCGCCGCGCTCTCGACGTCGCGGGCAACGACCCGGCCATGTGGCCCCGAGCCGGACACGCGCGTGAGGTCGATGCCACGCTCGCCGGCCAGCCGCCGCGCCAGCG
>JBOGGK010000006.1:0-4770 GCA_050744045.1 Acidimicrobiales bacterium
GTCCCGGGGAGGTCAGGCCCGGGAAGGTGGGGGCGAGGAGCCGGTCGAGCTGTTCCTCGAGCGCCCCCTCGACGTCGTCGGCCAACTTGGCCCCGCAGGCGGAGAAGAACTTCACCCCATTGTCCCAGAACGGGTTGTGGGAGGCGGATATGACCGCGGCAGGGGCAGCCTGCTCGGCGGAGAGGTAGGCGACGGCGGGCGTCGGGATGACGCCGAGGTCCACGACGTCGACGCCCTCGCTCGCCAAGCCGCACGTGAGCGCCGCTTGCAGCAAAGGCCCCGAAAGGCGGGTGTCCCGGCCCACTAGGAACTTGGGCCCCTCACCGCCTCCCAGCACCTTCGCCGCCGCCCTGCCCAGGGCCATCACCAGCTCCGGGCTCAGCTCGCTGTTGGCCAAGCCCCGGAGGCCGTCGGTACCGAAACGCATCAACCTGGCCGTCGCGGTCAGCGGGCGCCGTCAGCGCTTGGAGTACTGAGGAGCCTTACGGGCCTTCTTGAGCCCGTACTTCTTTTGCTCCTTCTCCCTCGGGTCACGGGTGAGGAACCCAGCTCGCTTGAGGGTCGCCCGGACGTCGGGTTCCAGCTCGGCCAGTGCCCGGGCGATGCCCAGGCGCAGCGCCCCCGCCTGTCCCGAGACCCCCCCGCCGTCCAAAGTGGCGTGGATGTCGTAGTCGGCCGCCTTGTCCGCCACCCGGAGCGGCTCGGTCAGGAGCATGCGGTGGGTCGCCGACGGGAAGTACTCCTCCACCACCCGGCCGTTGACGACTATGGCCCCCTCGCCGGGATGGAGGCGGACGCGGGCGATAGCGGCCTTGCGCCGGCCCGTGGACTGTATTAGCGGTCTGGGCACTGCCCGTCTTCTCCTCTTGGCTCTTCTTCTAACGGTGGTCGGTTGATGTCCCCGTCAACAGGGCGGCAGGTACCCGTCCGAGGACGCTCATGCCACCCGGTGGGCGGAGTGGTCGAGCGCCCGGGGCTTTGGCATCTGAGCTGCGTGCTTGTGCTCTGGCCCGGCGTAGACCTTGAGCTTGCGCAGCATCTGGCGGCCGAGCGGGCCCTTGGGGAGCATGCCCTTCACGGCCAGGCGGATAACCTCCTCGGGCCGCTTTGCCAGCATGTCGGCATAGGAACGGGCCTTCAAGCCCCCCGGGTAGCCCGAGTAGCGGTAGTGGAGCTTGGTTTGGGCCTTGCCGGAGGAAAGCACGACCCGGGCGGCGTTCACGACGATAACGTGGTCGCCGGTGTCCAGATGAGGCGAGAAAGTGGCCTTGTGCTTGCCTCGCAGGACGCGAGCGACCTCGCACGCGAGGCGGCCGAGCACGGCCCCGCTGGCGTCGACCACGTACCAGGCGCGCTCGACTTCGGCGGCTTTGGGAGAATAAGTGCGCACGGGCCCCCCAGCATAGAGGGCCCGGGGCGGCGAAGGCCAGGCGAGCCCCCGGCGCTGCCCGTCTTCGGGGCCCCGACGTCCCGCGCCTGGCCCTGGCGGGAGGGCCAGGCCCGGTTTGTTGGCTCCGCGCCAGCGGCTTAGAGTGGGCGCAGTGCAGCAGTTGTTAGCCACCGTCATCCACTGGGGTTCGCCCAACGGCATCACCCAGCAGGACCAGAACGTCTGGCGCCTGTGGAACATCACCTACTACATCGCCATCCCCCTCGGCTGCATCGTGGTGGGCATGATCGTCTGGTGCGCGGTGCGTTACCGGGAGCGGCCGGGCGAGGTGCGCATACCCCGCCAGGTCCAGTACCACATCCCGATCGAAGTCCTGTACACGGTCGTGCCCATCATCTTGGTCGTGGTCGTCTTCGTCTACACCTACAAGGCGGAGGACTCGGTCGACAACGTGGCCCCCAACCCGGCCCTGACAGTGCGGGTGGACGCCTTCCAGTGGGGGTGGCGCTTCACTTACCCCAACGGCTACGAGGTGGTCGGCAGCGTGGCCACCGAGCCCGACATCAACAGCCGCGACCTCCCGGTGCTCACGTTGCCCGCTGGTGAGACCGTCCAGATAAACTTGTTCTCCGACGACGTCAACCACTCCTTCTACGTGCCCGCCTTCTTGTTCAAGCGGGATGCCATCCAGGGCATCAACAACTCCTTCGACGTCAACATCGAACCCAACGTGGCGGGGCGCCGCTTCATCGGCGAGTGCACCCAGTTTTGCGGCGTCTACCACCCGTTCATGCGCTTCTGGCTCCAAGTGATGCCGAAGTCCACGTTCGGCCCCTGGCTGGCCAGCCACCACGGCCTCAGCGCGATCCAAGAAGCAACGGCCCGGGCAGGGAAATGACCAAGCAGGGAAATGACAAGCAGGGAAATGACAAGCAGGAAAGTGGGCAGTAAGCAATGACCCTGGTCCAGGAGCGACCCCCTTCGTTCGAGCAGCCCGAGCGCCGTCTGACCGAGGTGGTCCCGGGCCCCAAGCCAACGGGCCTCCTCGCCTACCTGACGAGCACCGACCACAAGCAGATCGGCATGAACTACATGGTGACGAGCTTCATCATGTTCCTGATCGCGGGCATCATGGCCGTCCTCATGCGGGTGCAGCTCTCCGTGCCCAACAACAACTTCGTGAGCCTGAGCACCTACGCCCAGCTGTTCACCATGCACGGCACCATCATGCTGTTCCTGTTCTTGGGGCCGTTCGCGTTCGGCACGGCCAACTACTTGGTACCGATCATGATCGGCGCCCCCGACATGGCCTTCCCCCGCTTCAACGCCTTCTCTTACTGGTTGATGCTCGGGGGCTGCATAACCTTGTTGTCGAGCTTCCTCACCTCGTCGGGGCCGGCGGACTTCGGCTGGTTCGCCTACGCACCTCTCACCGAGGCCATCCACTCCCCCGGGCCGGGCGCCGACCTGTGGATCGTCGGGGTGGCCCTGGCCGCCTTCTCGAGCATGTTCACCGGCATCAACTTGATCACCACCGTCTTCGCCCTGCGGGCGCCGGGCATGGTGATGTTCCGCATGCCCATCTTCGTGTGGAACCAGCTGGTCACGGCGTTCCTCGTGCTGCTCGCCTTCCCCGTGCTCACCTCGGCCCTGGTCATGCTCTGGGCCGACCGCCACCTGGACAGCCACTTCTTCGACCCCACCCACGGCGGCCAGCCGATCTTGTGGCAGAACCTGTTCTGGTTCTTCGGGCACCCCGAGGTCTACATCCTGGCGATACCGTTCTTCGGCATGGCCACCGAGGTCATCGCCACCTTCTCCAGGAAGCCGGTGTTCGGATACAAGGGCATGGTCTTCGCCACGCTCTCCATCGGCGGGCTCTCCATGGGCGTGTGGGCGCACCACATGTACACCACCGGTGCGGTACTGCTGCCCTTCTTCGCCATCTTGACCCTCTTGATCTCCGTGCCCACCGGGATCAAGTTCTTCAACTGGATCGGGACCATGTTCCGGGGCTCGGTGCGGCTCGACTCGCCCATGCTGTTCGCCATCGGGTTCCTGGTGTGCTTCTTGCTGGGCGGCCTGACCGGCGTCATGCTGGCCGAGCCGCCGCTCGACTTCCAGCTCCACGACACCTACTTCGTCGTCGCCCACTTCCACTACGTGCTCTTCGGAGGGTCGGTCTTCGCCGTCTTCAGCGCCATCCACTACTGGTTCCCGAAGTTCACGGGGAGGAAGCTCGACGAGCGGCTCGGCAAGGTCACGTTCGTGATCATGTTCATCGGGTTCAACCTGACGTTCTTCCCCCAGCACGACCTCGGCTTGCGGGGCATGCAACGGCGCATCGCCGTCTACCCGTCGACGGCGGGCTGGAGCTTCCTCAACTTGCTCTCGTCGATCGGCGCCTTCATACTGGCCTTTTCCATCATCCCGTTCCTGGTGAACGTGTGGGTCACGATGCGCAAGGAAAAGGACGCCGGGCCCAACCCCTGGGACGGCATGACCCTGGAATGGGTCACCGAGTCGCCGCCGGTCGAGCACAACTTCGAGTTCCTGCCCCCGATCCGCTCCGAGCGCCCCGTCTGGGACCTAAACCACCCCGAGCACATCTCCATCCACCACGGCCGGCGAGCACGCCAGTTGGTCGGGGCCGGCGTCGGGCCGGGCGGGGGAGGGCTGCCGTACGGCCCGGACGGGGGCGGTGGTGACGGCCACGACGGCGCTGTCGACGGGGGCGGCAATGGAGGCGGTAACGGTTGGGCCGCAGACGGTGGCGGCAACGGCGCCTCGGGCCGGGCCCACGAGGGCAACGGCGGGGACGGCGCAGGGGATGAGGGCGGAGGGGAGGTTACCTAGCTCATGAAGCGCGAATGGCACTTGGCTCTCGGCGTCACCATCTTCCTCGGCGTCGTGGCCATCATCTACTGGGCTTGGAGCGGCGAGTTCTCCGGCACCGTGATGCTCGGCTTCGGAGGCGGTGCCTACGCCCTCATCTTCTTGTTTTTCCTGGTGCAGTTCTCCCGCCGCCATGGCGTGCCGCGGGCTGAGGACCGCCCCGACGCCAACCCCGAGGACGGCGAGGGCGAGGTCGCCTTCTTCCCGGGCAACAGCATCTGGCCGGTGGCCATGGGCGTGGCCGCGGTCAGCCTCGCTACAGGGCTCGCCTTCGGCAAGTGGTTTTGGGCCATCGGCCTCATCTTGTTGATCGGCGCCATCATCGGTTTCGCGGTCGAGGCCGAGTCGCACTGAGGCTCGAGGCCGGCGCGCCAACGTCTCAGAACTGAGAGCCGGGCAGCGACCGGCAAGCCAGCCAGCGGGAAGCACGTCGGCAAACGGCGTCGGCAGGGATGCCAGCAAGCGGCGTCAGCGAACGGCGGGGG
>JBOGGK010000007.1:0-1566 GCA_050744045.1 Acidimicrobiales bacterium
GTTCTCGCTGGGCATGAAGCAGCGACTCGGCATCGCCGTCAGCCTTCTCGGCGATCCACCGATCCTGCTCTTCGACGAACCGGTCAACGGGCTCGACCCAGAAGGCGTCCACTGGATCCGTGAGCTCTTCAAGTCCCTGGCAACTCAGGGACGGACGCTCTTCGTGTCGAGCCACCTGATGAGCGAGATGGCCCTCACCGCGGACCACCTGATCATCATCGGACGGGGCCGGCTGCTCGCCGACACGACGACGAAGGCCTTCGTCGAGGCGAACGCCCGTAGGGACGTCTTCGTGCGCTCCCCGCAAGCCAGTCAACTCGTGGCCCTGCTGAACGAGTCCACGGGTGTCGGTGTCGTCGCAGAGGACGACTGTGACGGGCTGTCGGTCACGGGCATGGAGGCACCGAAGATCGCGCAGTTGGCATCCGCGCACGACATTTCGATCTATGAGCTCACCCCTCGGCATGCCTCGCTGGAGGAGGCGTACTTGGACCTCACTCATGAGAGTGTGGAGTATCGGACCGGAACTTCACCCGGGTCGTCGCAGGGATCCGAACGATGACGGCGACCGACATGCGGGCCTCGACGGCCGCGGCCCTGTCGCCCGCCAGACGACTCCGAGACGTGCTCGCCTCGGAGTGGACCAAGCTCAGCTCCGTTCGTTCGACGATGTGGTCACTGCTCATCGCCGCGGTTACGGCGCTCGGTGGGAGCGTGATCTTGGCCTTCTCGGCAGCCGGAGGGGCAAAACAGCCCTTTGACCCGTTGGCGTCGATCTACGTGGCCTGGCTGGAGTACCCGGTCCTGGCCATCGGGATCCTGGGGGTCCTCGCCTTCACCTCGGAGTTCTCAACCGGGCAGATCCGCACGACGTTCGTGGCGGTGCCCCGGCGTGGTGCGGTCCTGGCTGCCAAAGCTGCGGTAATCGGCGCCCTCGCCCTCGTCTTCGGCGAAGCGCTCTCGTTCATCGCATTCTTCGTAAGCGAAGCAATCCTCTCCGGACACCACCGGGGCCTTTCTGCCGGGCAACCCGGGGTGTTCGGCGCGGTCCTTGCCGGAGGCGTCGCGCTGTGTGCCATTGCCCTGCTCGGCGTCGCCCTCGGCGCGATCATCCGCCATACCGCCGCCGCAGTCGCCGCTCTGCCGGCTCTGCTCTATCTCCCGCTGGTGGTGTCGTCGCTGCCATCCCCTTGGAACACCTCGATCGGACGGTTCACCATGCTCATGGCTGCGTACCAAACCGTCGCCTTGCATCCGCAGGCGGATCTGTTGTCACCTGCCCTCTCCATGGTCGTAGTCCTCGCTTGGCCCGCCGCAGCTCTGGTGCTGGCAGCCGCGCTCGTCAACCGGGACATCTGACCCTGCCGTAGGTTGCTGCTTCGGTCGGCATGGCCAAGACCCCCCCCGCAGACCAGGGCTTTCTGGGCTGGCTGGTCACTCGACACTCGAAGGGATGTCCCGCGCCCGATTCGGCGATCTGAGCGGCGCGGCCAACCTTGGCTTGGGACGAGCGTGGGCTCACTGGGTTCACTCGATCGGCTGGCGTGCGACCGCGGAAGGCTGCCG
>JBOGGK010000008.1:0-4066 GCA_050744045.1 Acidimicrobiales bacterium
GTGCGCGACACCGCCGAGCGCTTCGCCGAGTACGTGGCCATGGTGGCCGAGGCCCTGAGCGACGAGGTCGGCATGTGGATCACGCTCAACGAGCCCTGGTGCTCGGCCTGGCTCGGTTACGGCGTCGGGGTGCACGCCCCCGGCCGTGCCGGCCCGGACTTGGCCGTGCGGGCCACCCACCACCTGCTGCTGGCGCACGCCCGGGGGCTCGAGGTCCTGCGCCGGGCGAGCAAGGCCCCGGTGGGGATAACGCTCAATCTGACCCCTGTCGTCCCGGCCAGCGACCACGAGCTCGACGCCGCCGCGGCCGCGAAGGCCGACGGCGGCCAGAACAGGCTCTTCCTCGACCCGCTGTTCAAGGGCCGCTACCCCGAGGACATGGTCAACCTGTTCTCCGCTCTTGGGGTTGACCTCGACATCGTGGAAGACGGCGACCTGGAGTCGGTGAGCCGGCCCGTCGACTTCTTGGGGGTCAATTACTACTTCAAAGCGGTCATCGCGGACGCCGGCCGCGTCGAGGAGGCTCGCCGGGCAGGGTATTTCGTGCCCCCGGGCCAACTGGCCGAGCTGGCTTCTCCTCTCGGGATGGTGCAACTGCAGCGGCCCGAAGCCGAGCGCACGGCCACCCAGTGGGAGGTCGAGCCGGGCGGCCTCACCGAGATCCTGGTCCGCTTGCGCGACGAGTACACCCCCGCCCCGATATACATCACCGAGAACGGGGCGGCCGAGCACGACTACCGGGGCCCCGACGGTGCGGTGCACGACCCGGCCCGGGTCGACTACCTCCGCCGGCACATCGCCGCGGTCCACGACGCCATCGAGGCGGGCGTCGAGGTGAAGGGCTACTTCATCTGGAGCCTGCTCGACAACTTCGAGTGGTCGCTCGGCTATTCGATGCGCTTCGGGATGGTGTTCGTCGACTACCCGAGCGGCGAGCGGGCCCGCAAGGACAGCTTCTACTGGTACCGCAAGGTGATCGCGGCCAACGGCCTGGAGCCCGCTAGCTGACCGTCCTGGCCAGTCCGGGTGCCGCCAACCGCGGCAGGCATGAAATAGTGGCCCCATGATGCACGCGGGCGGCGGCGGCGGGTGGGGTGTGATGCGCTCCATGCGCCAGGACCGCAACGTCACCCGGCACAAGCTGCCGAAGGGCACCCTGAGACGGGTGATGGGCTTCGCTCGTCCCTTCGCCCGACCGTTGGCGGTGTTCGGCGTCCTGATCGTCGTCGACGCGGTTGTAGGGGCGGCTAACCCGCTGCTCACCCGGTCCATCGTCAACGACCTGGCTACGGCCCTGCGCCAACCCGGCCCCCACTCGGCCACGGCCACGGCAGTGATCTGGCTGGCCGTGGCCATTGGCGCCCTCGCTGTCTTCGACGCCGGGCTCGGCCTGTGGGAACGCTGGATCTCGGCTCGGGTGGGCGAGGGGCTGATCTTCGACATGCGCAACAAAGTTTTCAACCACGTCCAGCGGATGCCGATAGCGTTCTTCACCCGCGCCCAGACAGGTGCCTTGATATCCAGGCTCAACAACGACGTCCTCGGCGCCCAGCAAGCGTTCACAGACACGTTCAACTCGGTGGTCGGCAACGCCATCAGCGTGGGCGTGACGCTGGTGGCGATGTTCGTGCTTTCCTGGCAGATAACGGTGCTCGCCCTTTTGATGCTGCCGGTGTTCATCTTCCCGGCCCGGTGGGTGGGCCGGCGCCTGGCCTCCATCACCCGCGAGAGCTACGGCCTCAACGCGGAGATGAACGCCATGATGAGCGAACGGTTCAACGTTGCCGGGGCCCTGCTGGTGAAGATCTTCGGCCAACCCTCCCGCGAGGCCGAGGCGTTCAAGGCCCGCACTGGGCGGGTGCGCGACATCGGGGTCACCACGGCCATGTATGGCCGCATCTTTTTCACCGGGTTGATACTGACGGCATCTTTGGCGACCGCCCTCGTTTACGGCTTCGGCGGGGTCATGGTGGTCAACCACGAGCTGTCCCTCGGGACCCTGGTCGCCATGACCCTTTACCTGACCCGGCTCTATGGTCCGCTCACTTCACTTTCCAACGTGCAGGTGGACGTGATGACCGCGCTGGTGAGCTTCGACCGGGTCTTCGAAGTGCTGGACCTGCCGCCGATGATCGACGACAGGCCGGGAGCGGTGGAGCTGGGCCGGGGGCCGGCGCAGGTGAGCTTCGAGCACGTCGACTTCCGCTACCCCGTGGCCGAGGAAGTATCCCTGGCGTCGCTCGAGCCCGTCGCCGTCATGGAGCGAGGGAGCGGCCAGCAAGTGCTCTTCGACGTTTGCTTCGAGGCCCGGCCGGGAGAGCTGGTCGCCCTGGTCGGCCCGTCGGGCGCCGGTAAGACGACGATAAGCCACTTGGCGGCACGCCTTTACGACGTGAGTGCCGGGGCGGTAAGGATAAATGGAAAGGACGTGCGCGAGGTCACCTTGGCCTCGCTGCAGTCCGCGGTCGGAGTGGTGACCCAAGACGCCCACCTTTTCCACGACACCATAAGGGCCAACCTGCTCTACGCCCGGCCCGGCGCCAGCGAGGAGGACATGGTGGAGGTCCTGCGGGACGCCCAGATCCTGGACATGGTGAGCTCGCTGCCCGACGGGCTGGACACCCTGGTCGGCGACCGGGGTTACCGGCTTTCTGGCGGCGAGAAGCAGCGCGTCGCCATCGCCCGGCTCCTCCTCAAGGCCCCTGACGTCGTGGTGCTGGACGAGGCCACCGCCCACCTGGACTCCGAGTCGGAGCTGGCCGTGCAGAGGGCGTTCAAGAAAGTCCTCGCCGGGCGCACCTCGCTCGTGATCGCCCACCGGCTGTCGACGGTCCGCGACGCCGACCAGATCCTGGTCGTGGACGGTGGCCGCATCGTTGAGCGGGGCCGCCACGGCGAGCTCCTGGAAGCCGAGGGCCTGTACGCCGAGCTCTACCGCACCCAGTTCGCCGAACAGGTGAGCAGCAACGGGAGCGGGGCCGGAGGGCACGAGGAGGAGCTCCCCTCGAGCCTGCCTCTACCCTCCCCCTAGGCCAGCAGGGGCGGCGGCCCGCTCGGAAGCGAGGTAGGCGGCCCCGGTGATCCCTGCCTCGTTTTGCAACTTGGCCGGCACGATCGGCGTGCTCAGGTTGAGCAGGGGCAGGAATTTCTCGGGCCGCCTGCTCACCCCCCCGCCCACGACGAACAAAGCGGGCCTCAAGTAGAGCTCCAGGGCGGAGAAATAGCGCTGCAGGCGCTTGGCCCACTTCTCCCAACTGAGGCCATCACGTTCGCGGGCAGCCGCCGACGCCTTGGTCTCGTAGTCCACCCCGTCCAGCTCGATGTGGCCAAGTTCGCTGTTGGGGATCAACGTGCCGTTGCAGAAGAGAGCGGTACCTATGCCGGTACCGAGGGTCACCATGACCACCATGCCCCGCACCCCCCGGGCCGCCCCCCAGGACGCTTCGGCCACCCCGGCGGCGTCGGCGTCGTTGACCACCCCGACGTCCAGACCGGTGGCCTCGGCGAGGAGCGCCTCGACGTTCGTGCCGAGCCAGGCCTGATCGAGGTTGGCCGCGGTCATGGCCGCCCCGTGGTCCACGACCCCAGGGAACGTAGAGCCGAGCGGGCCCTGCCAGGCGAAGTGGGCCACCACCTCCGCCACTGCGGTGGCGACAGCAGCGGGGGAGGAGGGCCGGGGCGTGAGCACCTTGTAGCGCTCCGTCGCCAACGCCCCCACCGAGATGTCGACGACGGCGCCTTTGATCCCGGACCCGCCAATGTCGACCCCAAACCCAAGCATGCCCACCTGACCAGCCTAATCGTCTGGCAGGAGGGCCAAGACGGCCGCAGGGGCGCACTTCGCCCGGCCCTCGGTAGTCTGGTGGGGTGCAAGAACTACGATCTCATGAGCATGTCGCCGGCGCCCCCGAACCTCTTGGGGCTCGCCAGTCCCCCGAGCCTCCCGGGGCGACGGAGGCCCAGGTCTCGGACGACCAGTGGCGCTCGCGCCTCGGCGCGGACCGGTACCAGGTCCTGCGCCGTGCGGCCACGGAACCGCCATGGTCGGGCGAGTACGTCCGTCACC
>JBOGGK010000009.1:0-3286 GCA_050744045.1 Acidimicrobiales bacterium
GACCATCCCCGCTCAGCGAGCGGCTTCCGCTTGGGGCTGCTCGGTCGCTTCTCGCGCGGCGCCCTAGTGGTCCGTCCCAGAGGGTTGTCCTGTTTGCGCCTGCCGACTCGGTGCTCGACTGCTTCACCGTCCGAAGCTCCCGACGAGACAATCTGGGCGCCACTAGGTCCTCCTCAGGCAGCCGCCCTCAGTGGGCGGGAGCCGGCTCGGGCGACGGCCGCCACTCCCGCCTGAGCAGCCCGTAGACCCACGAGTCAGAGACCTCGCCGTCCACGACGCAGTCCTCCCGCAACGTCCCTTCATGCACGAACCCGAGCTTCTCCAGCACCTGGGCGGATGCCACGTTGCGCGTATCAGTCTCAGCCTGAACGCGATTCAGATCCAGCGTGTCGAACGCCCATCCCAGAAAGCCGCGCGCGGCCTCCGTTGCGTAGCCGTGGCCCCACGCCGCGTCGTCGAAACGGTAGCCCAGCGACGCGCTCCGGTAGTCCGGATTCCAGCGGTTGAGGCTGCACCAGCCGATGAACGCCCCGTCAGAGGCACGATCCACGGCCAGCCTCGCTCCAGTGCCCCCCTCAGCGATCTCCAGGCAAGCCCGATGGACCGCTCGGCGCGCCCGGGTTCACTCCACAACGGCCCGTCCCAGTAGCGCATCACAAGCGCGTTGGTGTGCAGGGTGAACAGGTCGTTCGTGTCCGCGTCGGTGAAAAGACGCAGTCGAAGGCACTCCGTGTCCAGCGTCGGCGTGGGGAGCGGCATGCGCGTCATTTCCCCTCGCTCGTTGGTAGACGAGCAACCAACGTGGTGCCTCTCCTCGACCAGCTCGCGTGCCGGCCACCCGGGGGCTTCAGAGTCGGCCGATCAGGTCTTCGTCTGACGAGGTGGTCATCCCGCCGTGACGGTCTCACCGGCCGTCACGGGCGGTGACGGTCCTGGCGTAACGCGACAGAGTGCCCGATCTGCCTGGGGGTTGATCCTGCCAAGGCGGCCCACCCGTCGATGCAGATCGACGGGCCTGGCGCAGCGGTGCCGACCACCCAGCGTGACGACCGCCGGCGGCGCCCACACCGCACGCCGACGGCGGGCCGCCCGGAACGGAGGCTTGGTCGTGGGCGTGGGTGATGCCACGACGAGCGTCCTTTGGTATTCCACGTCCTTTTGCGGCGCGACCGCTGCTCTGCGTTTGGGTCGCCGTCAGCAGCCCGTGACTGCGGCCGGTGGATGTGGGCGCGCCTGGAAGTCGACCCGCTTCGTGGGGTGTCGCGGTCGCCGGCTGGAGTCACGGAGCGTCCCCGTGGGACGCCATCTCGCTGCGGCGACGGATCAGGTACCGAATCTCCGCCGGGTTGAGGGCCGATTCGATGGCACGGGTGTAGGCAGCTCGGGCCTCGTCGATCCGGCCGAGGCGCCGCAGCAGTTCAGCCCGCGTTGCGTGATAGGCGTGGTAGTTGGGCAACTCCAGCGCGTCGACGTCGGCGAGGGCGACTTCGGGCCCGTAGAGTTCCGCAGCGACGACGGCCCGGTTGAGCGCTACGACCGACGTCGGTTGTAGTGCATACAGCTGGTCGTAGAGCGTGGCGATGGCGTGCCAGTCGGTGTCCGAGAACCGGTGCGCTGAGGTGTGGACGGCGTTGATGGCCGCCTGCAGCTGGTAGGGGCCAGGCCGGTTCGCTCGGACGCAGGCCCGTACCAGCGCGTGTCCCTCCTCGAGCAGTGCCGTATCCCAGGCGGCGCGTGCTTGCCGGTCGAGGGTCACGAGCTCACCGGCCTCATCGACGCGTGCCGCGCGGCGGGCGTCGGTCATCAGGAGCAGGGCCAGCAGGCCGATGACCTCGAGTTGGTCGGGGAGCAGGGCGTGCAGGAGCCGGGCGAGCCGCACGGCGGCTTCGGACAGGTCCGTTCGCACCGCGGGCCCGCTTCCCGGCAGGTACCCCTCGTTGAAGATGAGGTACACGACGGCCAGCACGTCCGGCAGCCGCTCGTCGAACCGCTCGGGCACCGTGAAGGGGATGTGGGCCGCCTTGATCTTCGCCTTGGCCCGGGTGATGCGCTGCCCGACGGCCGCCTCGCTCGAGAACAGGGCGCGGGCGATCTCCTCGACCGTGAGCCCGGCGACGAGGCGGAGGGTGAGCGAGAGGCGTGCCTCGGGTGCGAGCGCCGGGTGGCAGCACGTGAAAATCAACCGCAGCTGGTCGTCCTCGATGACGTGCGCTGGCTCGGGCGCCGCCGCCTGTCGCAGGAGAGTCTCGGCCTGTCTGGCCTCCCGCTGCGATTCGCGCCGCAGCCAATCGATCGCCTTGCGGGTCGCCGTGGTCATCAGCCACCCGCCCGGGTTGGGCGGCAACTGCTCGCGCCACCCGGTGACGGCCGCGAGGAACGCCTCGCCGGCCGCCTCTTCGGCGAGGTCCAAGTCGCCGAAGCGGCGGGCCAGCGAGGCCACAACACGCGGCCACTCCTCCCGGAAGACATCCTCGATCATGTGTCGCTGATCAGTCCGCGAACGGGCGCACCTCCACGGCACCCCCGCATGCCTTCGACCCTTCGGCCGCCAACTCGAGGGCGACGTCGAGGTCGGGCGCCTCGATGATCCAGAAGCCACCAATCCACTCCTTGGACTCGAGGTAGGGCCCGTCGGTGAACATCGTCTTGTCGCGCGTGGCGTCGACCACCGTCGCCGTGGATGCGGACCGGAGGCCCCCGGCGAAGACGAAGTGGCCTTCGTCGACCAGCTTCTGGTTGAAGGTCCCGGTCGCGGCCATCGCCGCCTCGGCCTCCTGCGCCGACGCGTACCCACCGAACTTGCCGTTCCCCGGGTCGAAGTCGGAGTCGGCGCCGTGCACAGACATCAGGTAGCGCGGCATGTCAGGCCTCCCCGGCGGCGCGATCGGCGTCGGGCGTCGGGACCCGGTTGGGGTTCTGGAAGATCCGCACTTCCTGGGGCCAGTCGCACGCCAAGGCGACCCGTCCGGCCCAGTATCGGGCCGCGGCTTCCTCGGGCACGTCCACGGCGGCGAACCCACCGAAGGTCTCCTTGGTCTCGGCGTACGGGCCGTCCATGAACACCGGCGCCCCGTTACGGGGCTCGACGTGGAAGACGGGGGCGTCGTTGTCGAGTCCGCCGGTGAAGATGAAGACCCCGGCGGTCTTCATCTCCGCGATGACGGCGCGAACGTCCTGTGACCGCTTCTTCCACCCCTCGTCGGTGGTCTCGGTCACCCACTCGTCGTTGAAGAAGATCAGGTACTCGGGCATCTCAGGCTTCTGCCTCCTCGGCTCAGGGACAGTC
>JBOGGK010000010.1:0-2838 GCA_050744045.1 Acidimicrobiales bacterium
TGTTCATCCTGAATATGAGCATCCACAGGACGTAGCCGGCGGGCACCAAGAAGGCGGCCCAGGAGGCGTCGGAAAGGCTCTTCGGGAACGGGGTGCCCACCCCGATCGCCGCCGCCAGCATAAAAACGATCCCCGTCACCAGCCGCCGGCGCCAGTAGATGGTGACCGCAGCGACGACGGCGAGCAAGATCAGGATGACCGCCGTCTCGGGGTGGTGGACCGTCTGGGTGACGGTGACGGACTTGCCGGCGACCTTCTTGGCCACCTTGGCCACGTCCGTGCCCAGGTACGAGACCAGCCCGATGGCGACCAGGAAACCAGCTACGGAAAGGCCCCAGCTCGGCTCCGGGCGCTGCATGGAACGGGTGGCCGTGCGCGCCTGGCGGACCCGCTCGAGGCGGGTTGACTTGGCCCTGGCCTTCTGCTGGCGCTGCTCGGGCGTCTCTGGCCCCGCCGAGGCGCGCTGGAGCAGGTTCACCGGGAGCCCGCCTCGCCCTCGGGCTCCTCCGGCCGAGCCGTTGCCGTCCCGCCGGCGGCCGGTGTGGCCCCGCCGGTGCCCGAGGGGTCTTCGTGGGCAGCCCGCCCAGAGGCGCTGCCTGGCGCATGACCGGCACTCCCGCCGGTGTCGCTGCCCGTCGCTCCGCCGGTGTCGCTGCCTTCCGTTCCGCCGGTGGCCGTGCCCGGGAGGTTGTTGCCCAGCAACCATGAGCGCACGGTCACCGAGCTCTGGCGAGGGCCGAGCTGCCTCAACTGGGCCTCGACCGGCAGGTCTTTCGGCGGGTCGCCCGAGGTCTCCATGACGATGGCGGGCTGGTTGCGCTCGGGCTCGAAGACCTCCTGCAGCCCGAAGGCGACCGCGCTAAGCACCGTCCCGGTGGCGCTGCGCATCCTCCAGCGCTCGGCCCGGTCCGGTAGGCCCGTGTGGCGGGGCACTTCGCTTTCCAGGATCTCCTCCGTGCCTTCGGGAGCCGCTCGGCGGATGTGGCGGCGCCCCGCTTCGTCGATGGTCTCTTCGGCTTCAGAGCGCTCCCCGGAGCCGTCGAAATCGTCGTACTCCCCGAGCTCGCCCTCGTAGCCGAGATCGGCCCCGCCAACCTCGTCTACGGCGTCGGTGCCGCCGGCGGATGCGCTAGTCGGGTGCTCAGGGTCGGTATGAGCCACTTCTCCACGGTAGCGCCTCGGCGCCCGATCGAGGCCCGGGGCCCGGGCGCCAGGGGGAGGCCCTAGAGTATGTTGACCTCTGAGGTGTGCGGGCCGGCGGCCGGGAGCGTCGGTCACTGCACCCGAGCAGAGCACGGGCGCTTAGCTCAGCTGGTTAGAGCGCAGCCTTCACACGGCTGAGGTCGGAGGTTCGAGTCCTCTAGCGCCCACCCAGCTTGGCGGCTTAAGCAGCAGGTCACAGGTCGTTTTTTGGGTCGCTGAAATTTACCGCTGGTGACCGTTGATGTCCGTTTCGTGCCCCTCGATGGGGCACGAATGGGGCACGAGGGGCACGCGGGGGGCACGAGACCGGTCCGGAGAGCCGACCACGCTCGGTGGTTTTGTAGTGAGCCGTCCTGGTCCTCGATGCACCATCGGGCGCCCTGGGGACCGGCGAGGGCTGGCCAGGCAGACCTGGCTGAAGTACCGCCACCCGCCCACTGGAGGGACTGGCTGAAGTACCGCCACCCGCCCACTGGAGGGAGTTGGGAGGGTGGAAGGCCAGGCGCATCACATGTCAGTCGCGCGTTCTGTCGCTCGCTGGAGCAAGGGACCCTGCACCCAGAGCCGTCGTTCGGTCTCACCCCCGGTGAGGGCAGATCGTCGGCGCGCGCAACGCAGAACGACCGCTCGGGGCGCCCGCGGTCCGGCAGACTTGCCCCCAATGCCAGGGACGTTCGCAGGCGAGACGGCCGAGTACTACGCGAGGTACCGCCGGGGCTACCCAGACGCCATCGTGGCGGCGGTGATCGACCGGCTCGGACTTGGACTCGACGACGCTGTAATCGACCTCGGGTGCGGGACCGGCCTCTTGACCGCCGCGGTGGCTCGGAGCGTCCGCCTGGTGATCGGGGCGGACCCGGAAGCAGACATGCTGGTACTCGCTCGGCGGCAGACCGAGCCGGGCCTGAGCGCGAAGGTCGTTTGGGTCCTCGGCTCCGACGACGACCTGCCCGCCTTGGCCAACCTGGTCGGTGAGGGGACGGTGGGAGCGGTCACCGTAGGTCAAGCCCTGTACTTCATGGACTACGAGCAGCTTTTCGCACGGGCACGACCACTGCTGAGACCGGGAGGCGGCGTCGCGGTCATCGCCAACGGCACGCCGATCTGGCAACAGGACACTGAGTGGTCCCACTGCCTTCGCACGGCCCTCGACACCTGGTTCCACAAGACCTCCACTGCGACCTGCGGCACTGACCGCGCCACTCAGGCCCGGTATGCCGGCGCCCTGACCGCCGGCGGTTACCAGGTGTACGAGGTCGTCGAGCAATACGAGGCAGACCTCACGATCGACGAGGTCCTCGGAGGCCTTTACTCCGCCCTATCTCCCGACGACGTGCCGCAGGACCGTCGGGACGCCTTCGCTGAGCACATCACCAGCGCACTGCCGGAACTCACTTCGTACATCGAGACGGTCCGGGTCGACGCCCTCATCGGCGTCGCCCACTGACCGCCTGCAGGGCGCTCAGATCGCCAAGCGGGGAAGCCCAGCCCTGTCGTACGGCCCCGCGCCCGAATCGGCGATCTGCGATGTCAGAGGCCAGTTTGCCGCGAGCATAACGCGACCGCATAATGCCCCCGACGGCGCCATCTCGTCCCCACGGGCCCCAAGCCGCCACCGGAGGCGGCGGTGCGGGA
>JBOGGK010000011.1:0-22440 GCA_050744045.1 Acidimicrobiales bacterium
CCCTGAGCCCGCCCCCCTTGGGCTTGCCCCCCTTGAGCCAGCCTCGCGCCCTCGCTCGGCCCGCAGAACACGTCGCAGTCGGCCAGACGAGCGAGCGCCTCCGCCAGCGCTTGCGGTACCGACACCAGCGCCAGGCACGGGCGCCGGCGCCAGCCCGGGCGCCACTTCGACGCCCGCCGGAGCAGGTCCTCGAAAGTGCGGGCGGCCCGCTCGGCCACCTCGGCCCAAGAGGGCGGGCCCTGGGCGGCGACCGCGGCCAGGCGGCGACGGAAAGCGGCGTCTGTGAGCCCCTTGGCCATCGCTTCAGCAATCGCCCAGGGGTCGTCGGGCTGGAAGCGCGCCTCGCGGGGCAGGATCTCCTGCAACGAGGAGTTGTCCCCAGCGATCGCCGGGGTCCCGCAGGCCATAGCCTCGATCACCGGCAGCCCGTAGCCTTCGTACAAAGAGGGGTACACCGCCAGCTCGGCGGCCTGGTTGAGTGCGACGAGCACGGCTTCGGGCACGAACCCGGTGATCAGCACCCTGCCGTCCACGCCCAGGTCCTTGGCCATGAGCCGGTAGTGGTTGCGGGTGAGGGACGCCACCTCGCAGACGATCACGAGCTGGTGGGCGTCGACGAGGCGACGGGGCAGCGAAGCGTAGCCCTCCAGGAGCCCGTCGACGTTCTTGCGGCGGTTGAAGGCTCCGGTGTAGATAACGTAACCTTCCTCCAAGCCGTCCACCGCCGTGCTCGCGGCCTCGAAGGCCGCCCGGCGAGATCCGGGCGGGCGGAACCGGGGCGAGATCCCGCTCCCGACCACGGTCACCCGTGCCTCGGGCACGCCGAGCAGGGCGATGGTGTCCTGCCGGGCCGACTCGGACAAGGTGAGCACAGCGTCGGCCGCCCGGACCACCTCCCGGCAGCACCGCCAACGCCGGCGCAGGCCCGGGTCTTCCAGGTACCACCCGGGGAACAGGTCCGGGATGAGGTCGTAGACGGTCACCGCGCCAAGGAGGCGGTTGGCGACGGCTTGGCGCGGCCAGAAGGTCCGCACCGGCACTTCGGGCTCGATCACCGAGCTCATGTGCAGGACCGAGGCGTCGGACCATTCCGGGTCAGGAGTGAGCCATCGGGTCAGGCCCTCCAGGTCCGGGGGTACCCCCAGCTCGGGGTGGACCACGACGGCGCTGACCAGCTCAGGATGGTGCTCGACCATGGCCCGGACAAAATCGGTGCCGTAGCGGGCGATCCCCCTCCCCCGGTAACTCGGGCTCTGGGCGGCCATGAGGTCGAATATGACGCCCTTCGCGCTCATAGCGTGCTCGTTCCAGTAGAGCGGGGCTCTAGGCGGGAGACGACGCCTCTTCGGGCCGGGCCGGGAGCGTTTCGACGACGGCGTGCAAGATCTCGACCTCAGCGGACAGGCGCGTCAGTGTGCGCCCCATCACCTCGGCCACCTGGTCGGCGGCGTCGCCTTGCATGCGCAGCATGCGGGTCAGCTCCACGATGTCCCCCCGCAACTCCGCCGTCTCGCCGTGGACGGCGCCGAAAAGCCCTTCGAGCTGGCCCATAAAGAGCAGCTCGAGCTTTTCCATAGCCTGTTTCAGCGTCGCCGTGTGCTCCTCCATGGCCTGGCGGAGCTCGACCTGGCGTTGCGCCTGGCCCTCCAGTTGGTGCACGACGCTCGCTTCCACCTCGCCGAAGCGCCGTTCGAGGCCCTCGAAGCGGTTGCGCGCCTCTTCGAGGCTCAGCCGGCCCAGCTGGTCGAGGCTGTCGAAGCGGCTGTCGCCCCTCTGGCGGGTGCCCTGGGCCTCGTCGATGACCGACTGGCGCAGGGCCTGGGCCTCGTCGGTGACCGAACCGACGACCGCCTGGCGGGTGCCCTGGGCCTCGTCGATGACCGACTGGCGCACGCTGCGGGCTTCGTCGATGACCGACTGGCGCACCCCGCCGGCTTCGTCGATGACCGACTGGCGCACCCCGCTGGCTTCGTCGATGACGGACTGGCGCACGCTGCGCGCTTCGTCGATGACCGACTGGCGCGCGGCCTGCGTCTCGTCGCCGGCCGACTGGGCGGCACGCTGCGCTTCGTGGATGTCGTCGGCCAGACGGTCGAAATAGTGCCTGACGAACCGGTCGAGCGCCGCTCGCGTCCCGGCCTTCATGAGGGTCACGTCGGCTGAGCCTACCGCGGCCCACCCTGCCCTGATAGGTTCGCACCGATGGCGGTTTGTGACGCGGTTGTTGTGGGGAGCTACCCCCCGATGCCGGGGCCGGCAACGGCGGCCACCCTCGGTGCTGTGCGCCGGGAATGGGGGTCCGGTTCGACGGTGAGGGTGGTCTCGTTCCGGCCGGGGGCGGCCGACATCTCGGTCGCCGTTGCCGGCCCACTGGCCGGGTGGCGCCTGGAACAGGTCCGCCGGCACTACGGCGGCCCTGGCCGCCTGGTGTTGGTCCTGCAAGCGGGCGTACCTTTCTCCGACCTGCGGCTCGCCCAGCAGGCAGCGACTGCGGCCGGTCTCGTCGCCGCGCTGCGCCGCTGGGAGCACAAGGCACTCGTCGTCGGGGAGGACCCCGGGCTAGTACGAGTGCTGTTCCGCGCCCTGGCGGGGGCAGTGGACGAGGTGGTCGCGGCGAGCGATGAGGCCGCCCTCGGGCTGTCCGCCCGCTACCGGTTGCCCCCCGGGGTGGTGAAGGTGGAGGAGATCGACCCTTACCCGCCCCTCCCCCCCGGCGTGGAGCAGGGGGCCACCGGGCTGTACCGCCCGCGAGGCGCCCGGGCGCTGACCCTGGTCGACATGCCGACCACGACGTTGCTCGAGCGGGCGCGCGCTCGCGCCCACTTGCCGCAACCGGCCCTGGTACGCCGCCTCCGGGGCCGCTGAACGCGGCCGCCCAGGACGCGGCGCGTAGGCGGCGAGGGGCGAACAGTGAGGAAAGTAGCATTCTGCCCCCCCTCCTGAGGCGCTGGGCGCAGCGTGGTGCGCTCGCCGGTTCCCTGGTCGCCAGCGTCGGCGTCCCGACCGCGGCCGCCCCGCCGGCGGCGGCGGGTAACAGGCTCCCCACCGGAAGCGTGGCCCTCTCCCTCGGCCCCGGGCGGGCGCGGCGGCCCGTACCCGCCCTCTGGGAGCTGCCGGGGCGCTCGCGGCACGCCGGCGCCGAGTCCCCTGGCGCGGTCGTGCCCGACAACCCTTGCTACGGGTCCAACTGCGGGCCGACCCAACCGGTCGTGGTCGACAACCCGACCGCCGGCCCGGGGTCGACCATCGTCCATCCGAACGGCCAGACCGACCTGTGGGCGGTGAACGCCCCCCAGGCTTGGGCGGTCACCAAGGGCAGCAGCAAAATCCTGGTGGCCGTACTGGACACCGGGGTGGACGTGGACCAGCCCCAGTTGGCCCAAAAGGTCGTCGTGGCACCGCCCGAGTGCAGCCACGACGAGGCCGGTTGCGCCACGCCCTACGACGGCAACGGCCACGGGACTTTCGTCGCCGGGGTGATAGGGGCCGCCACCAACGACGGCATAGGCATAGCCGGCCTCGGCTGGGACACGAAAGTGCTCGACATAAAGGTGCTCAACAACCTCGGGGACGGAAACACCCTGGATGAGGCGAAAGGCATCTACGCCGCGGTCGCTGATGGGGCCAAGGTGATCAACCTTTCCAGCGACAACTACCAGTGCGGGCACCACCTGGCCCCGAGCACCTGTGGCCTCAACACCGACCAGGAAAAAGCGGTCGAGTACGCCGTCGCACACGGGGTCGTGGTCGTCGCTGCCGCGGGCAACTACGGCGACAACAGGCCGGTGTACCCCGCCGACTACCCGGGCGTGCTGTCCGTCGCCTACAGCACCGACCAGGGCACGGTGGACCCCATCAACGGCGGGCCCTACCTGGACATGTCCGACTACGGCCACGACGCCAACATCGCCGCCCCTGGGGTCAACGTGCTGTCCACCTGGGACGACGGCAATTATGCGGTCGAGTCGGGCACTTCTGTCGCCGCCCCGCACGTGTCCGCGGCGGCTGCGCTCGTCATGGCTGCCGGCCCCCACCTGAGCGGCCCGCAGGTGGCCACGCTGCTGCTCGAGACTGCGTCCCCTCTCACTCCCGGGGGTAGGGCCATCGACGGTGGCTTCCTCGACGTGGGGGCCGCGGTCCGGGCGGCGGCAGCCCGGCCGGCTTTCACCAGCCTCGACGGCTTCCAGGTGGTGAGCGGCGACGGCACCGCTCGCAACGGCGGCGTCGAACCACCAGAGGGCCCGGCGGCGGGCCGCCACTCGTCGAGCCAGGTCGTGGGGGCGGCCGAAACGCGCCGGGGGCTCGGGTGCTGGATGGTGTCCTCGGAGGGGCGCGTGCTTGCCTTCGGGGACGCCGCTTACCATGGCTCGCTGGCCAGGCGCCGCCTGCTCGCGCCCATAGTGGGCATGGCCGCTACCCCCGACGGCCGGGGCTACTGGCTGGTCGGCTCCGACGGCGCGGTCTACGGCTTCGGCGACGCCCACCTGTTCGGCTCGGCCGCCAAGCTGCACCTTTCCCGGCCCATAGTGGGCATGGCCGCTACCCCCGACGGCCGGGGCTACTGGCTGGTCGGCTCCGACGGCGGCGTGTTCAACTTCGGCGACGCTGGCTATTACGGGTCCGGGGTGGGCAGGGCGACCGCGGTTGTCGGCATGGCCCCCAGCCCGGACGGGCGGGGCTACTGGCTGGCCGGCAAGGGCGGCCGGGTCTGGGCTTTCGGTTCGGCGCCCGAGGTGGCTATCTCGAGCCGCGGCGCCCATCCGTCACCGGTCGTGGCCATCGCCTCGTAAAACGCGCTGACGGGCGCGGGAGGCGCTCGTCCCTACGCCTGTCCTCAACCCGGGCGCCGTCCTCAACCCGGGCGCCGTCCTCAACCAAGCCCGGGAGGGTGCCGACAATACCGCTGAGCGGGGCGGAGCCGGGGCTTGTGTGAGGAGTGTCGCTGTTTGTTGCTGAAACGGTGGTTACGGTGCAACCTCCCTTGCGCCCCGGTTGCCTGCGCTCTCCTGGTCGCAAGTACTGCCATATATCTGCCCGCCTACGGCCGGCAGATGGCGCCGGCCGGCGTGCGCCGTGCCATGTCGCCCACTCCGGCGGGCAGGTCGGTGCCCTCGCGGCCGCCGCCGCCTCAGCCGGCGCTGCAGATATCCGGCTTCGGTTACGGCCACGGCCAGGGGATGGGCCAATGGGGCGCCTACGGTTACGCCTCGGAGTACGGGTGGGGTTACAGGCAGCTGCTCGCTCACTATTACGGGGGCACCACGCTGGTGACGCTGGCTTCTCCCGAGCCAGACATCGCCGTCCGCCTCGTCGAAGCGGGCGGCCAGCGCCTGCGCGCCTCATCTACCGGCCCTGGCGGGCTGGTGGCGAGCTGGGCCGGCGGGCGACCGGTGGCGGCCGGGGCCGTCGAGGTGGAGCGCACCCGCGGGGTGCAGGTCATATCCGTCTCCTCGACCTGCTCGGGGCCATGGCGCAAGGTGGCCACGGTGCCAGACGCGGTCACGATCGCCGGCGCACGCCCCGGCGCTTCGCCCCCCGCCCCGGCGGGCATCGCCGCCTCGGAGGTGCAGGCCTGCATCCCCCGCCTGGGGAGGCGCACCTACCAGGGTGAGCTCGTTTCCCAGCCCGGCGGGGAGACCGACAACATCGTGGGCCTGGAGGACTACGTGGAAGGCGTGGTGGCGGCCGAGGACCCACTCAGCTGGGCCAGCTCGGGGGGCGAAGCCGCTCTCGAAGCTCAAGCCGTGGCGGCGCGCAGCTACGCATTGGCCGTCCTGGCCGCTGCCGGCCCAGGCTCCCTCTGCGACGACACTGCCTGCCAGATGTACCTGGGCCTGCCCTCCCAGTACGGCCCGACCGCGGACGCTGCCGCATCCGCCACCGCCGGCCGGGTCCTGGTCTGCGCGGCCGGCAGCACGTGCGGGCCGGCCGGGACGGTGGCGCTCACCCAGTACTCGGCTTCGACAGGCGGGTGGAGCGCCGGCGGGCTCTTCCCGGCCGTGCCCGACCTCGGGGACTCTGTCGCCGCCAACCCGCTCCACAGCTGGACCAAAACCGTGCCCGTCGCCCGGGCGGAGTCGGAGCTCCCCTCCATCGGCAAGTTGCGGGAGGTGGAGGTGACCAAGCGCAACGGGCTCGGTCAGCTGGGTGGGCGGGTGGAACAGGTCGAGGTGGTGGGGAGCGCGGGTACCGTCAGCTTGAGCGGCCAGCAGTTCGCCGCCGATTTCTCGCTGCGCAGCGACTGGTTCCGGATCGGGGCCGAACTCCACGGCCCCGCTGCCGCCGCCCCCGCCACTGCGGGCCCCCCGGCTACGTCGCTCCCAGCGGCTGTGGCCCTTCCGACCGCTTGATGTCGGCGTCGACCATCATGCAGACGAGGTCCTCGAAGCTCACCTCGGGCCTCCACCCGAGCACCTCGTGGGCGCGGGTGGGGTCCCCGATCAGCAGGTCTACCTCGGCGGGACGGAAGTGGCGCTGGTCCACGCGGACATAGCTCTCCCAATTGAGCCCGGCATGCCCGAAGGCGACCTCGCAGAACTCGCGCACCGAATGGGTCTCGCCCGTCGCCACAACGTAGTCGCCGGGCTGGTCCTGCTGGAGCATGAGCCACATGGCCCTCACGTAGTCGTAGGCGTACCCCCAGTCCCGCTGCGAGTCGAGGTTTCCGAGCGCCACGTGGTCGGCCAAGCCGAGCTTGATACGGGCGACGGCATTGGTCACCTTGCGGGTCACGAACTCGAGGCCGCGGCGAGGGCTCTCGTGGTTGAACAGGATGCCCGAGCTGGCGTGCATCTTGTAGCTTTCCCGGTAGTTGACCGTGGCCCAATGGCCGTAGACCTTGGCGATCCCGTACGGGCTGCGCGGGTAGAACGGGGTACGTTCGCTCTGGGGGACCTCGACCACCTTGCCGAACATCTCCGAAGAGCTCGCCTGGTAGAAACGGGTGCCGGGGCCCACCGTCAAGATGGCGTCGAGCAGGCGGATGACCCCGAGGCCGGTCACCTCACCGGTCAGCACCGGCTGTGCCCACGACGTCATGACGAAAGACTGCGCCGCCAGGTTGTAGACCTCGGAGGGGCGGTAGTCCCGCAGCACCCTGATGAGCGAAGACTCGTCGAGAAGGTCGGCGGAGACCATGGTCACCTTGTCCATCAGGTGGGCTATACGTTCGAACGTCACTGTGCTGCTGCGCCGGTGAGCGCCCACCACTTCGTAGCCCTTGGAGAGCAAGAGCTCGGCCAGATAGGAGCCGTCCTGTCCGGTTATGCCGGTGATCAGCGCGGTGGGCATCCACCTAGCATGGCCGGGCCCAGCGCGGCACGGCAAGCTCTGCGAAGCTCGGCAAGCTCGAGAGGCCCGCCGCCCGCTCTAGTGTTGAGCTGGCCGCAGACCGGCAAGGAGGACCAGTTGGACCTTTTCGAGTACCAGGGAAAGCAGTACTTCGCCCGCTACGGGATCCCGGTATCGCCGGGCGGGCTGGCCGCCAGCCCCGACGAGGTGGTGGCGATCGGCGACCGGGTCGGTTACCCGGTAGTAGTGAAGGCGCAGGTGCAAGTGGGAGGGCGGGGCAAGGCCGGGGGTGTCAAGCTGGCAGCCGACGCCGTCGAAGCGCGCGGCCACGCCAAGGCGATCCTCGGGATGGGTATACGGGGCCACACGGTGCACCGGGTCTGGGTGGAGCGCGCCTCCGACATCGCGAGGGAGTACTACGCCAGCTTCACCTTGGACCGGGAGGCCAAAGCCCCCCTCGCCATGGTCTCGGCCAAAGGGGGCGTCGAAATCGAGACGGTCGCCGACGAGGACCCCGGGGCCATCGCCCGCCTCCACATCGACCCTTACGAGGGCTTCAGCGAGGGCCAGGCCCGGGACTTAGTGGAGCGGGCGGGGCTCGACGAGGAGGCGATGGCGGGGGCCGCCGCCGTGCTCGCCAGCCTGTACAACTGCCTGGTCGAGGGCGATGCCGACCTCGTCGAGGTGAACCCCCTGGTCCTCACCACCGACGGGCGCGTGCATGCCCTCGACGCCAAGGTGACCCTGGACGACAACGCCGCCTTCCGCCACCCCGAGTGGGAGGAGTTCGCAGGGACGGCCGAGCTCGACGACCGCGAACGCCTCGCCCGCAAGGTCGGCCTGCAGTACGTGGGCCTGGACGGCTTTATCGGGATAATCGCCAACGGCGCCGGGCTGGCCATGAGCACCTGCGATGTCGTGAACCAGGTCGGAGGGCGCCCGGCGAACTTCCTCGACATCGGGGGCGGAGCGAGCGCCGAAGTGATGGCGAACGCGCTCGAGGTGATCAACTCGGACGCCAGCGTGCGCTCGATATTCATCAACATTTTCGGGGGCATCACCCGGGGTGAGGAGGTCGCCAACGGGATAGTGGCCGCCCTGGCCCGGGTGGACATAAAAGTGCCGATGGTGATACGCCTCGACGGGACGAACGCCGAGCAGGGAAGGGAGATCCTGCGCACGGTCGAGTCGGACATGGTGATCACTTCGCCGAGCATGATGGACGCCGCCCGGCTCGCCGTCAGGCTGGCGGGAGCGGAAAAATGAGCATATTCGTCGACGAGACGACCAAGGTGGCCGTCCACGGCCTGACCGGGGGGCAAGCCCGTTTCCACGGTCTTCGTAACCGGGACTACGGCACCAAAGTAGTGTCGGGGGTGAACCCGGCCAAAGGTGGCCAGGAAGTGGAAGGGATCCCGGTCTTCGCCAGCGCGGCCCAGGCGAGGGAGGCGACCGGTGCCAATGTGAGCTTCGTCGCCGTGCCGGCGAAAGTGGCATCCGGCTCGATCCTGGAGGCGGCGCAAGCGGGCATGGAGCTCGTCGTCTGCATCACCGAGGGGATACCGGCCCGGGACGAGGCCTGGGTGTACAGCGCGCTGTCCCACGACCACCCCGGCACGCGCCTCATAGGGCCGAACTGCCCCGGGGTCATCAGCCCAGGCAAGTGCAACATCGGGATAACCGCGGGCGAGATCGCTCTCCCCGGCGGCCCTGTCGGCATCGTGAGCAGGAGCGGCACGCTCACCTACCAGGCCCTGTACGAGTTGAAGCAGATGGGGATCGGCGTGACCACCTGCGTAGGCATCGGGGGCGACCCGGTGCCGGGCACTTCCTTCGTCGACTGCCTGGCCGCCTTCGAACAGGACCCCGAAACCAAGGCGGTAATGATGATCGGCGAGATAGGGGGCACCGGAGAGGAGAAGGCGGCCGAGTTCATCGCCCAGCACCTGAGCAAGCCGGTGGTCTGTTACATCGCCGGCGTCACCGCCCCGCCGGGGAGGCGCATGGGCCACGCCGGGGCGATCATCTCGGGGAGCAAGGGCACAGCCAAGGCGAAGATGGAAGCGCTCGCCGAGGCAGGTGCCAGGGTGGCCCAGAAC
This sequence comes from Acidimicrobiales bacterium, assembly GCA_050744045.1. GTDB lineage: Bacteria > Actinomycetota > Acidimicrobiia > Acidimicrobiales > Palsa-688 > JBOGGK01. The sequence continues at coordinate 9,390 of JBOGGK010000011.1, forward strand.
CCGACCGAAGCCGGCCAGGCCATGGCCGAGGTCGTCCGCTCCCTCTAGCTACCGCTGCGCAGGCCCGCCACTGGCATCTCGTGGAGGTAGGTGGTTCACGAGCGGGGCAGTGCAAGTCCACCTCGGCGTGGAAGCAGGCTTCCGCCCCGCCCGCAACGGGCAAGGCGTGGCGCCATGTGCCGACGTAGAGAGGATGTCCCAGCTACCGTGGATTCTCGGGTGACCCTCGGTGATCATGGTACGGGTTGGGTGTGTGAGTGCGCCGAGATAAACCGGCATGGAGAAGGAGATGGAGGAGCTCTACGTCGAAGGAGTAGCGACCCTCGGGGTCCCGGTCGTCTCCTTCGGCCTGCACCAGGTGCTCACAACCGAACGCAGCGCCAGTTGTGGTCCTGGGCGGCTGAGGGCCACAAGGACCCCATGGGAGACGAAGAAGTGTGCTGGACGGCAGTCCGGCGCTCGACCGACGGCTAGGCTTTGGGCCAGAGCCGCGTGAAGCAAACGACCTGGCCCGCGGCTCGCTAGGGATCCCGAGGAAAAGGCCCGAGGCTGCCATGCATGTCTCGTCTGACGACGACGCCGACTTCGCCGACGAGGCGATAGCCGGTTTCGTCGCCGCCAACGACGATCGCGTCATGCGAGTGGAGGGCGGTGTGGTTCGCGCGGAGGAGAGCGCGCCCGGTGAGGTAGCGGTGGTTATAGGTGGTGGTTCCGGCCACTACCCGGCCTTCGCGGGGCTGGTCGGGAGCGGCCTTGCCACGGCTGCGGCCTGCGGGAACGTCTTCGCTTCCCCCTCGGCCAGCCAGGTGTACAACGTCGCGAAGGCTGCCGACAACGGCGGGGGCGTGCTGCTCAGCTTCGGCAACTATGCCGGCGACGTGCTGAACTTCGCCCAAGCTGCGCAGCGACTGAGGTCGGAGGGGACCGATGCCCGTACTGTCTTGGTGACCGACGACATAGCGAGCGCCCCCGCCCACAAGCTCGACCAGCGCCGCGGCATCGCCGGGGGCCTGGCAGTGTTCAAGGTGGCCGGAGCGGCCGCTTACGCTGGCATGCCCCTCAGTGAGGTGGAGCGCGTGGCCACGAAGGCGAACATGTGCACGCGCACCCTAGGGGTCGCGTTCCGAGGTTGCACGCTCCCGGGGGCCACGGCTCCGTTGTTCACCGTCCCGGCTGGCCAGATGTCGGTTGGCCTCGGTATCCATGGTGAGCCCGGGATAAGGGAGGTGCCTGCGCCTCCTGTCGGAGAGCTTGCTGAGCTGCTAGTGGGCGCCCTCCTGGCCGAGAAGCCTCCTCGGCCGGCAGGCCGCGCGGTCGTGCTGTTAAACGGCTTGGGCTCGGTGAAGTACGAGGAACTGTTCCTCCTGTACGGCAAGATCAGCCCACTGCTTGTGCGGGCCGGGGTCGAGGTCGTCAGCACGGAATGCGGTGAGCTCGTGACCAGCCTGGACATGGCCGGGCTGTCGCTCACCCTTTTTTGGGTGGACCACGAGCTCGAGGCTTTCTGGTCGGCTCCCGCTGACGCCCCTGCCTACCGCCGAGGAGCGGTGCAGCGCAGGGGGAGGCGCGCCACCGTCGAGCTGCAGGGCTGCACCGAGGCCAAGCAGGAACACCCGACCGAGGCGTCCCGGCGGCTGGCGCTCAGCACCGTGAGCGTGATCGAGGCAGTGGCGCGGGCCCTCCACGAAATGGAGCAAGAGCTCGGCGCTCTCGACGCCGTGGCGGGCGACGGCGACCACGGGGCAGGGATGTGCCGTGGCGTAGACGCCGCTCTCGGAGCCGCTCGGAGGGCAAGCGAGCAGGGCGTTGGCGTGGCGGGGGTTGTGAGACAAGCCGGCGAGAAGTGGTCCGATCGGGCAGGTGGGACGTCAGGGGCGCTGTGGGGGGCTGGGATCTGCGCCGTGGCCTCCAGCCTCGGCAACCGGGAGGTCTACACAACGGACGATCTGGTAGCCGCGGTCGCCGCCGCCCGGGACGCAGTTGTCACGTTGGGCAAGGCAAATCTCGGTGAAAAAACCATGCTCGATGCGCTCGTTCCCTTGGTGGAGGCCCTGACCGAGGCGGTCGCTCGCGGGGAGACCACCGCAGGGGCGCTTCACGCCGGCGCCGATGCTGCCACGCGGGCAGCGCGCGCCACTGCTCCGCTCCGGCCGCGCCGGGGCAGGGCACGCCCCCTGGCCGACAAGAGCGTCGGGACACCCGACGCAGGGGCCGTGTCGCTCGCACTGGTCGTAACGGCGGCCGCAGGTTACCTGGGGCCGGCGTCCGCTTCAGGGCCTAAAGGCGCGCTAGGAGGACGATGAGGTCGAAAGGAGCAGCCATGTGCGCAAACGGTGCACACTGGGTCACGCCCTTCGGCGGCCACCAGGCGACGACGCCGATGTCGGCTCGCTCCGGCAGGCGGCCCACCGCGCCCGGGCACGACGCGCCGGCCAGCAAGCTGCCCGCCTGGCCGGCTTGGTGCCTCAAACGAATCGGGTTCGTCGGCCGGTTCGGTCCGCCGGCCGGGCCCGCCTGGTCCGGCGGCAGCAGAGCGAAGCGATAGCCCGGCTGCGCCGCGGGGCGGGGAGCGGCTCGATGCGCACGTGGAGCCCTCGAGCTATAAACGAACGAACGGGGGGCGGTGCCGGGCGCGATGCCCCCTAGGCCAACCTGACGAGCAGCTCGGGGTGGAGTTCGCGGCCACGAAGGACGCGGGGCGCCAAGGGCCCTCCTTGGTCCGCACGCCGCGGTTGGTTGCGAGGAGCGGACGGCACTAACCTTCGGTGACGATCGGATGGTGATGAGGGCGGTGTGGGGAGCCGCCGCGCCGCTGGCCATGGTTGCAGCGCTGGCCGCCGGGGGTCACGGCCCGGTCGTCCCGTATGCCGCCCCTCCGGTATGGCATGTATCCCGTAGCCCCAAGTTGCGTGTTCTGGTTCGCGAGGGCTGTCCGAGTTCGGTAAGGGGGTACGAGGACGTGGTCAACACCTTCGCCGGGCCGCCTCTCGTGCCCGCCGGGCCGACGGCCGGGATCATATGCCGCTACCGCCCTTTGGCCCTGCCAACCCGGCCGGGGACGCTGGCCCGCCAGACGCTCCTCGACGAGGTGCAGGCCCGTCACCTGGCGGGGCGCGTGCGGCGGCTCGACCTGCGAGCGCCCGTCGTCGTATTCCATTGCCCGGCGGACTTCGGCGCCGTCGCCCTGATCGGGTTGTCCTACCCGGGCCGGGAAGACGTCGGGCTCTGGTACCACGCCAGCGGCTGCCAGAGCGTCGACAACGGCGCCATAGGCTCTTCCGAGGGAGGTAACCCAAGCTTCTACATGGGCTTCGAGACCGCAGTGGACCGCTTGTCGCCCCCCTTGGGCGACCGGTAGGTGCCTCCAAAGGGGGCCGCGAGACCGGCCAACGGCGCTGATGCTCAGCCCGGAGGTATAGCGCCTTTTTTCAAGATCACGTTGCCGTAGTAGCGCCTCTCGCCCGTAGTCACTACCGCGTAACAGTCCTTGGTCGCCTCGTAGAAAGCGAAGCGTTCGAGGAGGCCCATGGGGCAGGCGCGGCCGACGGCTTCGTCGACCACGGCTTGGGCCTCTTGCTGCACCCGGTTGAGCTCGCCCGCGCCGCCGCCCGAGCTCATCGTCTGGACCGGCGTCTCCACGAAGTCGTCCAAGGGCAGGAGCGCGAGCACCGCCCTGACCGCCTCGGGCATCGAACTTCCCGCCAGCGCTACGACCCGGCCGTGGCAGGTCCGGCGGGCGACGCTGTGGGCGGGGAAGTTAGCGTCGACGACGGCAAGATCGTCGCCGTGGCCCATCGAGGCGAGCACGAAGACGAGGTCGGGCGTGAGCAGGGGCGGGACGTTTTTCAACATTTGGAACGAGCCCCTTCGGACAGCCGGCCCTCGCGCGCCGTGCTGCCGTTCCCCGAAAAGCGCGGGGCCGAGCTCTCCCTCACTTGGAGCGAGGGTGACAGGGTCACCGTGCGCGCCGCACCCGAGTAGCCTTCCAGCCGGCTCAGGAGCAGTCGGGCGCTCTCGAGCCCGAGGTCGTAGGCGGGCTGGGCCACAGTGGTGAGCGGGGTGCGCAGGAGCGACGCCCAGGACATTTCGTCGAAGCCGACCACGGCGATGTCGCCGGGGATGGCGAGGCCGGCGTCCGCGATCGCCTGCAGGGCGCCCACGGTCATGAGGAGGTTGGCGACGAAGACCGCGTCCGGCCGGGTCTCCCGGTCGAGCAGGTCGCTCATCGCCAGGCGCCCGCCGGCTTCCCTGAAATCGGCCACCCTCACGAGGTCCCCGCCCTGGTTCAGGCCGGCGTCGTCGAGCGCCTTGCAGTAGCCGGCGTAGCGCTGAGAGCCGGTGGTGGTGGTGGTAGGCCCGGTTACGCAGGCGATGCGCTCGTAGCCTCCCTCAACCAGGTGGTGGACGGCCTGGTAGCCGCCCGAAACGTTGTCGACCACGACGGTGTCGACCGCCGAAGCCGGCAGCGTCCGGTCGACGAGCACGACCGGCGTGGCGGAGCTGGCGAGCATGGAGAGGTCGGTCTCCGGCCCCGAAGGGGTGAGGATCACCCCTCCCGCGTTCTCGGCCACGGCCAAGGCGACGTAAGAGGCCTCCTTCCTGGGGTCCTCGTCGGTGTTGCAGAGGAACAGCGAGTAGCCCGCCTCGTAGGCGACGTCCTCCACCCCCCGGACGAGGTCGGCGAAGAACGGGCCGGTGCGGATGTCGGAGATGATGAGCGCCCACACCCGGTTGCGGCGTGTGCGCAGGCTGCGGGCTACCCGGCTGGGCCGGTAGCCGAGGTCCTTGACCGTGCGCATCACAGTGGCCGCCAAGGCGGGATCTACCCTCGGGTGGTTGTTGAGGACCCGGGAGACGGTGGCGGTCGAGACCCCCGCCGCCCGGGCCACGTCGGAGATGGTCGTGGCGCCGACGGGGTGGCCTCTTGTTCCTGGTCCTCGATGGGTCTGGATTTTCCGCACCCTAGCTCCTTGTGCGCGCACGCTAACCCTGCTAGCCTAGCAATCGATTACTGAGTGACCTAAAATAGAGGCCGGGGAGAGCTAGCAACCGAGGCAACCACACTTCACGTTACCTGACCCACTCGTTCAATTTTGCCCATAATTTTGTGGTCTTCGGTTGGTTCGCGCTTGCAGCCGATCGTGAGCAGGTGTTGGTAAATCGTTTACTGGGAGGGCGAATGACCCGCGTAGGGATCCTTACGTTCAGCGACGGCCGGCGCTTCGTCCACCAAGGGCTGAGCGGCTTTGTGAGCGAGATGGAAACGCGCATCGCGGGTGCCCTGGAAGCGTCGGGCCACGAGGTCGCCCGGGGCACCGAGGTCATCACCTCCAACGATATGGCAGTGCGGGAGGCCCGGCAACTGGCCGCCCAGCGGCCCGACATCACCGTCTTCAACTACCCTGTGTGGGCCTTCCCGCACTTCTCGGTGCACGCCGCCCGAGCAACCCCCGGGCCTCTCTTGCTGTTCTCCAACATCGACCCCGCTTACCCCGGGATGGTCGCCATGCTCGCAGCGGGGGGGAGCCTCGAACAGATGGGCCGCCGGCACGAGCGCCTCTGGGGCGATGTAGGGGAAGAAATTGTGGCCGCGCGGCTGAGCCAACTGGTACGCGCCGCCCACGCGGTACGCGCGCTGGAGGGTTCCACCTTCGCCCGCATCGGCGGCCGTTCCATGGGCATGTACACGGCCGTCGGGCGGACCGACGAGTGGATGCGCCGGTTCGGCATCGACGTGGAGGAGGTCGACCAGTGGGAGGTGGTACGGCGTTCTGACCTCGTCCCTGCCCGCCAGGCCGCCGCGGGACGCGAATGGCTGGAGAAGTACGCGGCCGGCGTCCACTACGACGGTAAGGCTCTCACCGCCGAGATCCTGGAGCGCCAGGTCCGGTCCTATTACGCGCTGCGGTCGATAATCGATGAAGGCCACATCGACTTCTGCGGCATAAAGGGCCAGCCCGAGCTCACCAACCACTTCGCCACCACCGACGTGGCCGAAGCGTTATTGAACGACCCTTACGATATGGACGGGCCTAAACCCGTTCATATCTGCGCCACCGAGGTCGACATGGACGGCGCCCTCACGATGCAGCTCATGCACAAGATCACCGGTACTCCCGTCCTTTTCGCCGACGTGCGCCACTATTTCCCCGACAGGGGCATCTGGGACCTGGAGAACTCCGGTCAGCACGCCACTTGGTTTGCCGCCCGTTCCGACGACCCGGCCGAGAACCTCATCAAGGTGCACCTCTACCCCGAGGAGTTCTACTTTCCTGCCGGAGGCGCCGCCGTGCACCACCTGGCCGCTCCCGGTGAAGTGACCCTGGCCCGCCTTTCAAGGAGCGACGGCACCTACCGCATGCAGGTGACCAAAGGCCGCTTCGAGGCTTACGACGAGGAGACCAACGAGGCCCTCATGCGCCAGAGCACCTACGTCTGGCCTCACGCCTTCACCCGCATGGACGCGCCGGCCGAAGTTTTCCTTTCCCGCTTCGGCGCCAACCACATCCATGCGGTACCCGGCGATGTCACCGAGGAGCTCGGGGCGGTGTGCCGGTTCCTCGGCGTCGAGCTGGAACGGTTGGACGCGTAGGCACCTCATGCTTGACCCCAGCGAGGCCCCGCTCGCCGTGACGAAAGTCCACGGCTTGGCCGACGACAACGGCGCGGGAAAGTCGACCCTTGTGAAGACCATAACCGGAGCTACGCATCATCACAATGAAAAGACAACCCGCGCCGCAACAACATGTACCAACCCTGCACTGCTGGGCCGCCTCCGGCGAGGTCATGTCGCGAGGTGGCCCAGTGCCGCACGAACAGGGGCAGCACGCCCGACCTGAGGGAGGTGATCGGCAGGCGACGTAGATGCCCGGTAAAGAAAAATCAGTCAGGGAGTTAGCCAAGGTCCAGCGGTCCGGGTGTGACCCCGGGCCCAGTAACGAGAAAAATAACGACACAGAATTGGGAGGGATCTAATGAAACGATGGCTTAGGAAGGCCATGAGCCTGGTGGCTGTCGCCGCGCTGGCACTGCCCTTGTTGTCTGCGAGCACCGCCGGCCCGGCGAGTGCCGCGCCGTCAAAACCGATCAAGGTCGGCGTAGCCCTGACGTACAACAATACGGCCTTCTGGTCCGCTTACATAAGTTACGAGCGGCAATATGCCAAGCAGATGGGCATCCAGCTTGTCGGCCCGCTGATCTGCTGCGATACCTACGGCGCCAACGCCCCACTGCAAAACCAACAGGTCGAGGACCTCGTCAACGAGGGTGTCAAAACCGTCATCTTGAACCCCGAGGACGTGGCCGCCGAGGGCCCCTCGCTCGCATATGCTGCGAAGCACGGGGTAAAGGTGGTTTCGGTCGATACGATCCTTGCTAAGGGCAAAGACTTCATCGTCGTGCGAGCGTCCAACCTCTTCTACGGTTACGCGGCGTGCACCTATATCGCGTCCAAGGTGAAGTCGGGGTACGTCGTCGAAAACGAGGGTGACCTCACATCGTCAAACGGTGCTGACCGCGCGACTGGCTTCGATACGTGTATGGCGAAGATCGACCCGGGAGTGCACATCCTGAAGGTCCCGACCTTGTGGGACCCGACTAAGATGGTCAACGGCGCCGAAGACGCGATCAATGCCCACGGCAAGCAGGTCAAGGCGATATATGATGCCAGCAGCGGTGGCGACCCGGGCATAGTCAAGTTCCTCGCTTCGAAGGGCTTCGGCCCCGTCGGCAGCAGCAAGCCCCACGTGATCGTCATCGGCGATGACGGTGTCGCCTACGAGCAGTGCTACATCAAGCAGGGCTGGATGGACGCCGCATCCTCGCAGCCGGCCAACCTTTACGCCCGGGGCGCGCTCACGTACGCGAAAGACGCCGCTACCGGCGTTAGCGTGCACCTTGGTGAGAAGGGCATCGGTGCGACTTTGGGCAAGACCAGCTACAGAGGCGACACCCAACTGACTGACCCGATCGTTGCCCCGTTTGTAAGCAAAACCCAGATGACCTTGCACGGGCCCGCCACCAACGGGAACCCGGCCAGTTTCAAGACCACGGCCGTCTCCGCCCCGAGCCTGTGGGGTAACGTGTACGGCAAAGCGCATGGTGGGATTTGCAGCGGGGTAACACCTTAAGCGTCCTAACCGATGGTCCCCTGCACTACCTCCTCCTCCGAGATATCAATGAGGAGGAGGTAGGGCGATTAGGTTGAAAGCTTTGCGAGGTCAGCAAATGGATGAGCCAACGTGGCCCGCGCCGAAAAGCCCGCCCTGGCCCGGGAGTTGACAAGATGACACAAGTCAGCAGCGACCAGGGAGCAGCCGATCAGGGGAAACTTGCGAAGCCGGAAGCGGCGAACCGAATAGCAGTCGAAGAGCGGCTCGAGCGCTTCAGTCGCCAAGGACAAGCTCTATCGCTCCTCCGAGAGGCGAGCATTGTCCCGGTGCTGATCTTGGCGATCGTCGTGGGCGCCCTAGTCAGCCCTGACTTCTTGAAGTCCGCCAACCTCTGGGGTCTCGGCCAGCAGGCCTCGGCCCTCGCCGTTACCACCGCGGGCGAGGCGCTCATCCTGATTATTGCTAGCCTGGATCTTTCCCTCGGCGGCACTTATGGCTTTGCGCCGATGCTTGCGGCCTGGTTGGTGGTGCCGGCGACGGCGTTTGGCGCCGGCAGCCGCCTCAATCCTTACCTGGGGATCGCAGTGCTGCTACTGGCGGGCGCCGGTGTTGGCCTGGTGAACGGCCTGTTGATCGTCAAGGCGGGGCTCAACGCCCTCATCATCACGCTGGGGATGTTAATCCTGCTGGCCGGTTGCCAAGAAGGTCTCGACTCGGGGAACACGATCTCGGCCTTGCCCACTCCGCTGTGGTACCTCGGGTTCGCCTTCTGGGGCCCGGTCCCTGCATCGCTCGTGGTGGCCGTGGCCGTGCTCCTGGTGGCCGGCTTGGTGCTGCGCTACCACCCGGTAGGGCGGGCTATCTTCGCGGTCGGTGGTAACGCCGAGGCCGCTCGTGCCGCCGGCATCAACATCGACCGAGTCAAGATCGGCGTGTTCATGGTAGGGGGTATGCTGGCTGGCTTGGGCGGCCTCATGGAGATGGGACGTGTCCAAGCGATCACCGCCGCCCAAGGTTACGGCGAGGCGGTGATCTTCATGGTGTTTGCCGCCGCCGTGATCGGCGGTGTGAGCCTGAGCGGTGGCAAGGGCAATATGGTTGGTGTCGCCAGCGGGGCTTTGCTCATTGGGGTGGTGCAGAACGTGTTGGACCTGAAGAACGTCAACAGCTACTGGATAGACGCGGTCGATGGTTTGGTGATCGTGTTTGCGCTGACTGTCGCCCGGGTCATCGGCGGCAGAGAATCTCAAGTCTGAGTGGTGTCGTATGTTGGATAACGAGGTCGCTCCTGATAGCAACGCAGTTGCAGCCCCGAGCTTGGCGGCCGCCCACCTGTCAAAATCGTTCGGGCACGTTAGCGCCCTGCGCGACGTGTCGGTGGAGTTCTTGCCCGGCCTTACCGGTATTGTCGGCGACAACGGCGCAGGCAAGTCGACGCTATTGAAGATCTTCAGTGGCTTCGCGGTGCCCGACGAGGGGACGGTACTGGTCGACGGGCATCCCGTGGCGTTCGCCAACGCTCGGGCCGCGAGGGCAGCCGGGATCGAATCGCTTTATCAAGACCTCGCTCTGGTAAACAGTATGTCAATCGCGGAGAACATGTTCCTTGGCCGTCAACGGACGCGGCGGCTCTTGGGGGTGCGCGTCGTGGACCGACGGGCGATGCGAAGGGACGCTGCCGAGACGCTCAAGCTGCTCCGGATAAACATGCCTCCGTCCGGGGTTGGAGTGAAGCAACTGAGCGGCGGGCAGCGACAAGCGGTCGCTCTCGCTCGGGCCATCCACTTCGGAGCACGAGTAGTGCTCCTCGACGAGCCAACGGCCGCCCTCGGCCCGCGCGAGACTGCCGCTTTCTTGCGGATCATCCGGGACACGGCAGACCACGGTGAAACCGTGGTCATGGTGGGCCACAACTTGCCGCAAGTGCTGGAGCTCGCCGACCATCTCGTGGTGATGAGGGCAGGCAGGGTCGTAGCGTCCCTCCGCCCGAAGGACACTTCCCTCAGGGGACTGACGGATTTCATGGTCGGGTCGGCTTAGGCAGAGGCACGGTGCGTGGGGGCCCGGCGTGCACCCGCCGGCGGTAGGCCTCCACCTCCCAGTCCTCGATGAAGGTGCGTGACCCCTCGTCGAGGTAGTTGACCCCTCCCAAGCATGCTGCTCCCAGCATCACCTTTATTGCGTCGAGGTAAACCGTCTGTGCCGTCTCGGCTTCATGTGCCGTCTCCGCCAGCGCGAAGAGGCCCACCGGGCGGACGAGCACAACGGTCGGCCCCGTACGGTGGCGCTCCGTGTGCTCGCGGAGCGCAACTTCGAGCCGCTGGCCAAGAGCGGCCGTACCCTCCCCCGGCGCCTGCTCAGCCCAGACCGGCAACGAGCCGCAGTACACGATCTGGTCCGGGGTGAGCGGGCCGCCCAAGGCGAGCTCCCGCCCGCAGGCCGACGCGAACAGTTCGGCCACTGGCGCGGAGGAGTCGAAGGCGACCTCCTGGGTGCGGGCCAGCCGGGCCGCCAGGGCTGGGGCAAAGGAGCTCGTCAGGGGCGCGGCCGCCGTGCCCGTGGCCGCCGTGCCCGTGGCCTTGCCGGGACAGGCGCGGGCCTTGATGCGCTGCAGCCGGCGCAGCACCGCGGTGGTGCGCCTCTTTACCTCCCCCAGCGTCTCCCCGCTCACGAGCAGGCCATGGTTTTGCATTACCACGGCCGTTGGGCATTTGTCGCCCGTAGCCTCCCGCCACGAGCGCAGCTCGGCCTGGAAAACCTGGGCGAGCGCGAAACCCGGGTCTACGTAGCGGACCCAAAGCACCTCCCGGCTGTCTTGTTCGATCAGGCGCCGCCCGTCCCCGCTGCAGGCGAACTGGTTGACCAGGTTGGCATGCACGTGCGCCACGAACTGGCCCGGCATGAGGTGGTGGAGGACCGACTCCACCGACGGCCGCTGGCCCAGGCCGGGTTGGCGCCGGGCGGAGAGCAGGGCTTCAGCGAAAGCTGCCTCCCGTACCGAGCGCGACGTCCCGAGGTCCCGATCGGCTAGGGCTTGGAGCGCTTTGCGGTCGAGCTCTACGAAGCTCCCTGGTCCCGCCTCGGATAAAGCGGTGCCGCTCGCCTTGACCAGCAAGCGGTCCCCGAGCTTGGCTGAGGTGTTGCCTCCCCCGGCCAGCACGAGCTCGGGGTCGCCTCCCAGCCAGCGCGAAAGCGCTACGAGCGCATCGAGCGGGCCTCGCTCCGGTCCGCTCACCGCGCCTACGTAGCCCTCGCTCGGGTCACGCCGGCCACGTTATCTATCTGAGGCGACTGCGCGAACACGTCGCGCGTCTTGTTGCCGTGGCGCATGTACTCCTGAATGCCGAAGTTGTGTATGGCGAGGCCCAGGTGCAAGGCGGCAGCCATGCCAACCGGCGAAACGTCGGTGGGGCCATGCATGCCGGACTGGACCTGGTAGTGGCTCGCGTACTCGAGCCGCCCCGCGCTACATCGGCAGCCAGGGCATCGGCCGCCCGCTGGGCATCCCGCTTGGTCCCATGGACCTGGCGGAGCACGTACCGGTAGCGCCCGCTCTTTGGGTCGCGCTCTCCGAGCTAGACCCAGACCGGCCAGGAGTTGGCCCCCCTCTTACGCACCGACCCGCTCCTGGTCGAGCGTAGCGCTACGGCGCGACCATTACGGCCAGATTATGGCCAACCCACCTTCTTCAGCGCCCCGCTGGGACTGCCAGAACCCGCCTCCGACCTGCGGAGGGAGTGGGATTTGAACCCACGGGGGGCTTGCACCCCCAAGGCTTTTCAAGAGCCTCGCATTCGTCCGCTCTGCCATCCCTCCCGAGCGCCCCTCCGAGCGCGGCCCGATCCTACCTTGGCAGTCACAGGTCGCAGCCACAGGCTGCCTGCTCACCCGGCCCCGCCGCCACCAGGTCTGCCGTCAACCCTCCAGGTGGCTACGGAGCCCCTGGAGCCAGCTGTCCGCCGCCAACCAGGCATCGGTCGCCGCCTTGCGGCGCTGTTCCCCGTCCGCCCCCCCGGCCGGGTACGAGCCCAAGAACTTGACCACCGGCAACGTGGCATGCAGGTCCCGCAGGCAGTCCGCCACCACTTCGTCGGCCAGGTGGCCGTCGATGTCGATCACGAAACAGTACTCTCCCAAGGCCTTTTTCGTAGGCCGGGACTCCAGTTTGGTGAGATTGAGGTTCCGGGCGGCGAACTGGCCGAGGATGGTGTGGAGGCTGCCAGGGCGGTCCGAGGCCTGGAAGCAGACGATGCTTGTCTTGTCGTGGCCGGTCGGGCCCGGGACGCCCCACTCGGGCCTGGCGACGAGCGCGAAGCGGGTCACGTTGCCGTCGTGGTCCTCTATGCCCGACGCCAGTACTTCGAGGCCGTACAGCCGGGCGGCATGCCTGGTACCAATGGCGGCGACCCGAGGGTCGCGCGCCTCGGCCACCCTTTTGACCGCGTCCGCCGTCGAAGGGCTCGGCTCTTCGTCGGCACCGTCGAGGTTGCCCGCCAGCCAGGCCCGGCACTGCGCCGTCGCCACCGGCATCGAGATGAGGCGCTTTACCGACTCGTAGCGCGCCCCGGGGCAACCCACGAGGCACTGGGTCACCGAGAGCTGGAGCTCCCTCACGATCCACAGGTCGTGGCCGAAAATTAGCGCGTCCAGGCTGACGTTAACCGTGCCCTCGATCGAGTTCTCGATCGCCACGAGGCCGAGCTCGGCCTGTCCGAGCCCGACGGCATCGAGGACGTCGCGGAAGCTGGCCAGGGGCAGGTGCCTTGCCCTAGCGAGGTCGGCTTGGCCGAGAAGCGCCTCTTCGGTGAAGGTACCCGGCGGCCCCAGGTAGGCGACCGTGGTGGCTGGCGTGACCTGCACCTGGTCAGCTTAGTTGGACGGTGTCGGCCGAACCCTGCGCTGCGGGCGCGGGCACCTTCAGCCCACTGCGCTCATCACCT
>JBOGGK010000012.1:0-2237 GCA_050744045.1 Acidimicrobiales bacterium
CTCCAGCGCCGGCTCCTGGCCGCGACGGCGCCGCTGGTGGCCCCGGGGGGCGTACTGGTCTACAGCGTGTGCACGCTCACCAGTGCCGAGACGGGCGAGATCGACCAGTGGTCGGCGGCCGAGTTGCCCGAGGAGCGCGGCTGGTCGGCCACCGACGCTCCCGGGCCCCCGTGGAGCCCGCTCGGGCGGGGGGCGCGGCTGCTCCCTCAGAGCGCCGGGACCGACGGCATGTACCTCCTGGCGTGGCGGCGGCGGCCCTGACGGGCCGGGGACCAGGTACCGGCTGGTGCGATTAAGTACCTGCTGGCGACGAGGTGCCGGCTGGGGGCTAGGTAGGCGCCCGGACGGGGGCCGAGCGGCCTAGCTCGGCGCCACTGGCGTCGACGGCGGCGACGGCGTAATAGGGGCCGCTCGAGCTGACCGCAATGGCGGTCTCGAACCCGTCCCAGTCCTCGGAGCCGACCGGGGCGAGAGACGCCCTGTCCTTGCCGGCGAGCGCCGTCCAGCGGCGCACCGCCGTAGCACCGTTCCAGCTGGCGTACACGACCGCCCCGCCGGCCGGGTTGTGGCGGGCGGCGGCGACAGGGGGCTCGGACGGCTTGCCCACCCAGTCGCGCAGGTAGGCGCGATAGGAGTGGTAGCCGATGGGGAGCTGGCCGTCGAGGAGGAGGCTCCCGTCGGGGGCGAACTCGGAGAAGTAGGGCTGGTCGCCCCAGCCGACGAAGACCCGCCCGCCGGGGAGCACCTGGACGTTGCCTTGGTTGGCGGCGAGGAAGCCGGCCGGGTGGAGGTAAGCCTGCTCGAGGCCGACGTGCATCGATCTGTCGTCCACCCGGAGCAGCAGTCCGCGGGACTGGCGCTCCTCACGCGGCGAGGCGCCGTCGTCGAAGACGCTCAGTTTCGAGGTGCCGTGGGCGCGGCCGTCGTGTTGCCAGAAAAACCTCGCCCCCGGGCCCATCGTGAAATCGGACCTCTTGCCGTTGAGGCGCCAGATGACTTTGCCGTTGCTGCGGTCGACTTTATATAGCGCCCAGGTGTTGCGGGCCGAGATCAACAAATTGCCGTCGGGCATCTCGTCTATCGAGTTGATGTGGAAATAGTCCCATTCCCCCGTGCGGTGCACTCGCTGGTAGCTCTCGTCGAGGCCGACGTGGCCCAAGCTGTCCCAGTCGAGCAATACCTTGCCGGTGGCGATGTCGATCTCTTGGGCGTGGCCCGAGACGACCCTGCCTTTGCGAGGGCCGCCTCGCGAGGAAAGGTCGGCGTCGACGCCTTGGTATGCGGTCAAAAGGACGGTGCCCGCCTTGGTGAGCTGCAGCTCGTGCAGGTCCGCCCTGAGGCCATCCCCGGCGTGCAGCGGCCGTTGCCGGCGATAGGAGCCGTCGGCCATTTCCCCCGTGCCCATGCCGTAGTCGTACACGACCTTGCCTTCCCACCAGGTGAGGACGGGCCGTCCCCGGTAGGACTGTTCGTTGAAGTCGAACGGCGCCGCCTGCAGCGGCTTGAACCACACGAGCCGGCCTCTACGGTCGACGATCATGAGGCCGGCTTGCCCGGGAGCGCCCGAAATATAGTTGCGAGCGGCGAGGAAGATGTACGACGGGGCCCGGCCGATGCCGCGGGCGTACCTCGTCACCTTCACCCGCGGGGGCACGAGGTCGGGCCGGGTGAAGAAGTACTCGACCGAAGAAGGCCCCCCGCCCCTTACTTCGGGCACCTTTGCCGTCGCCTGGGGACCGCTGCCGTGGGGCCACTCGTAGCCCACCAGCCCCGCCAAGCCGAGGGCGACCACGCCCCCGCCGGCGCGGGCCAGGAACTGCCGGCGGCCGTAGGCGGCCGCCTTTGCCCCGGGCCGGGACTGGCTCTGGCCAGCACCCTCGCCAGCGCCGTCAGCGGTGGCGTCGTCGGGCGTCATTTCCGTCCTATCGGGCTTCCAGCTAATGCCCAATGGTCCGCCATGTACTGCGCTGCCACCTCGAGGGCGGGAGCGGGATATACCCGACGAGATATGCCCGACGAGATATGCCCGGCCGCGACAATATGAATCGCGTCATGCAGGCACCACCCGGCATTATCGCGCCACGCCGGAGTTCCCGGCACCGTGCTGGTGCCATGTGACTCGCGCCACGTTAGGGCTCGGATCTGAGAATCGTGTAACAACTCAGCTTAGCGGCACGCGGCACGGTTTCTAACGCTACGGCTTGTTGGTAGGGTCCGATCGTAGATGGCCTGCGTTC
>JBOGGK010000013.1:0-5241 GCA_050744045.1 Acidimicrobiales bacterium
AGCCGGCACCTACCCGGGGGACCGAGCGCTCGCCCGCTCCGGCCCAGCCGACCGCTCCGGCCCAGCCGCCCGCTCCGGACCAGCCGCTCGTCTCGGCCCAGCCGCCCGCCTCGAAAAGGCGCCCCTCGGGGGAACGAGCAGGGCGGGGCACCCGGAGAGGAGCGAGGCCAACCGTAGGGCACAGGCTCGTTGGGGAACGTTTGCGCCAAGTGCGCGGAGGGCCTCGTTTGGTGGACCAGATCGATGCCGGGCCGGGTGATGACCCTGGCCCAGGCGGATGGTCGGGAGGCTTCGCCAACCAGGCCCATTGGGACCCGGCTCGGCCCCGGGAGTGGCGTTGCTGGGCGCAGAGCGGCCCCACTTGGTCCGCCCACTGCGGAGCGGAGGTGGCAGCGGACGACCCCTTGGGCCTGTGCCAACGGCACCGGCGCCAGTTGCTGGAAGACGGCGATGGTGGCCCCGATCTCCTGTTCCCCTCAGGGCCCTCGCCCGTCGTGCTGGCGAGGAGCGCCCATGAGAGCGCGCTTAGCGCCAGCTGAGAACTGGGCAGGAGACTTTCCCACAGGCGCCCGCGGTCCGTGGCCTCGGCCGTTGGGGGTTAAGCTGGTCGGTGCTGACAGCGCTCCTGGCCAGGTGACTGCGGACCTGGCTCGCTGGGCACTGTCCCTGTAGCGAGAAAGGTACAGATGGCAGGCACGAAGCAAGGTTCTGGTGGAGGCAAGGTCCCGCCCCGGCCGACGGCGAGGCCGTCGGGCCCCTCGCGGCCTTCGGCTCGGGCCCGTAGCGGTTCGGGCGGCGCCACTCGGCCCGGGTCCCGCCCGGGGGCACGGCCAGCGCCCAGGGCGTCCGCCCGCCAGCTCGCCCAGCGCCGGCGCCAGCGCAGCATCTACACGGCCATCGGGTCAGCGGGCGTTGTCGTGGTGGTGGTCGCCATCGTCGTCGCCGTCAGCCTGAGCGGCGGCGGCCCGACCAAGGCCAAGGGCGTCAGCGCCAACGGGACCTACGCGATCCCCGGGGTGGCGGCCCGGGTAGAGGCCGTGCCGCTCAGCAGGTTGGTTTCGGAGGCGAGCGCGTGCGTCAGCTCGAAGGCCTGCGCGAGCAGCGCATTTTCCGGCGCGGTGCCGCCCCAGAAACTTGCACCCGACGCCACCAAGCTGGCCCTCAACGGCCACCCCGAAATCCTGTTCGTGGGCGCCGAGTACTGCCCCTACTGCGCCGCCGAACGCTGGCCGCTCATCATGGCCCTGTCTAAGTTCGGCACCTTCAGCGGCTTGCGCGGCACCACGTCGTCGGCCACCGACGTCAACCCGAGCACCCCGACGTTTTCCTTCTACGGGTCCACTTACACGAGCAAGTACCTGAGCTTCGTCCCCGTGGAGGAGGAGAACAACACCGGCGGCGCTTTGCAGTCGCCGACTCCGGCCCAGGATTCATTGGTGGCCCAGTGGGACGCCCCGCCCTACGTCCCCGCGCAAGACGCGGGCCAGGGCGACCCCATCCCATTCGTTTATCTCGGCGGCACGTACATCCTGACCGGTAACCAGTACGACGCCAGCGCGCTGTCGGGCAAGCCGATGGCCCGAGCAGTTTCTTACATGACATCGGGTGCGAACGTCACTTCGAAGTACGCCGAGGCGGCGGCCGGCTTCCTGGTCGGGGACATTTGCAAGCTCACCAGCGGCCAGCCCGCCAACGTGTGCTCGCACGTGCCGGCCAAGCTTTTGGGCGTAACCACCTCGAAGGTCAGCGGCCAGAGCAGCGTCGTTTCCACGCCTAGCAGTACTGCTAGCACTACCAAGACGTCCGCCACGAAGAAGGCGTCGAGCTAGGCATGTCCGCCAGGACGGCGAGCCCGGGCGCCGGCCGCCGGCGTGCCGACGTAGCTGCTGGGTCCTCCGGCGCCGCCCACCGAGCGGGTGGGGGCCAGGCTGGCGAGGGCCCAGTGTCCTCGGAGCGGGCAACCCTTGAAGCCGGTCCGGGGAGTGCACCGGGGCACGAGGAACACGAGGAGACGGAGCGGGGGGAGAAGGAGGCCTACCCCGCCTCGAGGGCCGGTGCTCTACTGTCCCCTCCCCGATGGGCGCCGGTCACCTCGGCCGTCATCTGTGCGCTCGCCTTGATCGACTCGGCCTACCTTACCTACACCCACTACTCGGCGACGCCCATAACGTTTTGCTCGACGAGCGGCTTCGTCAACTGCGACGCGGTCACCGAGAGCTCGTACTCTCACCCCTTCGGCATCCCCGTCGCCGTCGCCGGCCTCGCCTGGTCGGTGGTCATGTTGGCGCTGTGCAGCCCGTGGGGATGGCGGGCGGCTACCCCTTGGGCCCGCCGAGCTCGCCTGGCCGGCTCCGTGGCCGGGGTGGGCATGGTCTTTTACCTGCTTTGGGCCGAGCTAGTCAAGCTGCACCACCTCTGCGAGTACTGCACCGCGGTGCACGTGCTCACGATTGGGTTGTTCTTCGTGGTCATCTTCGGGACGGCGCTCGCTACCCCGGAGGGCGGGGAAGGCCTCGGCTACCAAGAGGCGCCTGCAAAGGGGTGAGGGATTGGCCGGTGCCGAGAACGACCTGACCGCGGCGGCGAGCGGGGCCCCGCCCCGCCCAGGCAGGGCCGCTTCAAGCCCTTCGGCTCTTTCGACGGTGGTGGTGCCGCCCAGGCCTTCCGGCCAGCGCCCGGGTGGTTACCGGGCCGGCCGCCCCGGGCCTCGGGCGTCGGCCCGCCAGTTGGCCCAGCGCCGCCAGCACCGGCTGCACACCGCCCTCGCCGGCGCCGGAGCCGTTGTCGTCATCGTCGGTGCCCTGGTGGCGGTGAGCCTGAGCGGCGGGCCGCCTCCTGCGCCGGGCACGTTCTCGGTAGCGACGGCATTGCAGCGGCAGGTTGAAAGCCTGCCCGTCTCCGAGTTGGCCGCTGCCGCGGCGGCGTGCGCCGGTTCCTCTGGTTGCCTGGGCCAGGCCTACAACGGTGCTTCGCCTCCCCAGGCACTTCGTGGCGCCGACAGCCGATTGACCTTGGCCGGCAAGCCCGAGATCCTCTACATCGGGGCGGAATGGTGCCCCTTCTGCGCCGCCGAGCGCTGGCCGCTCGTGATGGCGCTGTCCAAGTTCGGCCGGTTCGGCCCCTTGCGGGGCACCAAGTCCTCGTCCACCGACAGCTTCCCGGACACGCCCACCTTTTCTTTCGACCGAGCCGTTTACTCCAGTAAGTACCTCGCTTTCGTCGCCGTCGAGCAACAAACCCGCACAGGCGGGAGATTGCGGCGCCCGACGAACGAGGAAAAGGCGTTGTTCGACAAATGGGACAGGCCGCCGTACGTGGCGGCCGGGCACGCAGGTGCCATCCCCTTCGTCTACCTAGGCGGGCGCTACTTGCAGGTTGGGTCGCAGTACGTGGCCGAGGCCATCTCGGCGATGAGCTTCGCCAAGGCCGTGCGGTACCTGACCTCGGCCCACAACGCCACGTCGCGGAACGCCCAAGCGGCTGCCGGGTTCTTCGTGGGTGACCTGTGCGTGCTTACCCACAACGAGCCGGCAGCGGTCTGCTCTCGGGTGCCGGCCCGCCTGAAAGGCCTGACGGCCTCGCACCCGGGGGCCGGGGCCGCCACCCAGAGCGGCTGAGCAGGCTTGCCCGGCCGCCACCGCTCCTCCTCGAGACGGCCGAGGCGAGGTCAGCGTCAGGTAGCGGCGGCCAGTGCCAACGCTTCCCAGGCGTGGAGCCCTATTTCCCCTTTTACTTCGCTGCCCTGGCGACCCGGGTCGGTAGCGGCCAGCACCCGCAGGCGCTCGTCACCTACCTCGTATGTGGCGTTTTCGTGGGAAAGGTTGGCAACAGTGATGGCTCCGCCCGCACGGTAGGCCCAGACCTGTCGGTTGAGCAGCACGCGCTCCAACGGCCCTACGGCGCCGATCCGCCCCGAGCGGCGCAGGAGCGAGAGCTGACGCCAGAAATGGAGCACCGAGCCGGGATCCGCCTGCTCATGGTGGACGTTCGTGGTGCCGTGGCCGCCCAGGGGCAGCCAGGGATGGGCGCCCTCTGCTGTAAAACCTGCATTTTTCCCTGCTGACCACGGCATCGGAGTACGGCAGCGGTCGCGGCTCGGCTTGCCTGGCTGAGCGAGGCTGATCTCGTCGCGCTGGTGCTCCAAAGGCACGTCGACGTCGGCCATGCCGAGCTCGTCGCCGTAATAGAGCACGAGCGTCCCCGGCAGGCTCGCCAGGACCATGAGCGCAGCCTTTACTGCTCGGGGGTCGTCCCGGCACCAGCGCGTCGGGAAGCGCCCCACGTCGTGGTTGGAAGCGGTCCACACCGGGGTCGCTCCCGGTGGCAGCACCGCCAGGGTGGCCTCGACTATGGCGGCTAGGTCGGGCGCCCGCAGCTCAGCCATGACGAAGGGAAAGTTGAAACCCAAGTGGAGCTCGGGCTTTTCCCGGCCGTAGAAGGCGGCGAAGCGCTCCGGGTCGAACTCCCAGGTCTCGCCGAGCAGGGCCCGTTGCGGCTGGTAGCCGTCGGCGATCTGGCGCCACCGCTGGTAGACGGCATGGACTTCAGGACGGTGCGAGTTGTACTCGGGCCGCAATTTGCCGGCGCGGACCACGGGGTGGTCAGTGGGGCGTGGCGGTGGGTTGTCGCGCAGCTGGGCGTCTTTGTAAAGCCCGTGGGCGACATCGATGCGAAAACCGGCCACCCCACGCGCGAACCAAAAGTTCAAAATATCCTCGAACTCTTTGTGGACCGCTTCGGTCCACCAATTGAGGTCCGGCTGGGTAGGGAGAAAGTTGTGCAGGTAGAACTGCTGGCTCGGTTCGTCCCATGTCCACGCGGGAGCGCCGGTAGCGTCGAGCCAGTTGTTGGGGGGGTCGCCTCCAGGCCTGGCGGGCGCCCATACGTAATAGCCCCGGCGGGCGGAGCCGGGGTCGGACAGGGCGTCGACGAACCAGGGGTGGGCGCTCGAGGTGTGGTTGGGGACGAGGTCCAGCATTACACCGATGTCCCGCTGCCCTGCCTCCTCGATCAAGCGGTCGAGGTCCTCCAAGGTCCCGAGGTCGGGGTGCACGCCGTAGTAGTCCGAAACGTCGTAACCCCAGTCCGTGTTGGGGGAAGGCATCGTCGGGGAGAGCCAGACGGCGTCGACCCCCAGCCATTTCAGGTAGTCCAGGCCCTCGCACACGCCGGCCAGGTCGCCGATGCCGTCGTCGTTGGAATCGCGCCAGCTCCGTACATAGATCTGGTAAAAGGTGGCGC
>JBOGGK010000014.1:0-5241 GCA_050744045.1 Acidimicrobiales bacterium
CCCTCGGCATGGGCCAGCGCCTCGGGATCGCCGCCGCGCTCCTTGGCGATCCCAAGGTCCTCATGTTCGACGAGCCGGTCAACGGCCTCGACCCCGAGGGGATCCGTTGGGTTCGCCACTTCCTTCGGGGCCTGGCCGCCGAGGGGCGGACGGTGCTGGTATCGAGCCACCTGATCAGCGAGATGTCCCTCACCGCTGACCGGCTGGTGGTGATCGGGCGTGGCCGGCTGATCACCGAGACCAGCGTGGCCGACTTCGTAGGCCGGAGCGGCGGCGGCGGCGTACAACTCGTCACCCCCGACGTTGGCGCTTTCACCGCTGTGCTCACGGCGGCCGGGGCCACTGTCAGCACAGCCGACAACGGGGCGCTCACGATCGAGGGCCTTACCGCTCCCCAAGTCGGGGACCTCGCCGCCCGCGACGGGCTCCGGGTCCACGGGCTGGCGGCGGTCACCGCTTCGCTCGAAGACGCGTTCATGGAACTGACCCAGGACGAGGTGGAGTACCGCCCGTCGACGATGCCCGGCGTCGCTGCCGTCGGCGAGGAGGGACGATGACGCTGACCACCGTCGGGCCCGAGGCTCAGGGGCACTACCGGGCCACGCACGTGGCGAGGGCGGAGGTGGCCAAGATCGTGAGCCTGCGGTCGACCGCCATCGTCCTCGGCCTCAGCGTCGTGGCCTCCCTCCTGGTGACCGCACTGGTCACCCACTCCCAGCTGGGGCACCGCCCCGGGTACTACAACGGCTTCGACCCGACCGCCGATGCTTTGACCGGCATGATCGTCGTCGCCCTGATCTGTGGCGTCTTCGGCGCGCTCCTGATCACGAACGAGTACTCGAGCGGCACCATGCGCAGCACCTTGGCCGCCACGCCGAAGCGGCCGTTCGTGCTGGCCACGAAGACCGCGGTGACCGCCGTGCTCGCACTTGGGATCTGCGAGGTGCTCAGCTTCGTGTGCTTCTTCCTGGGTCAAGCCGTCTTGTCCGGCGGCGGGGCACCCTCGGCCAGCTTGGCCTCGTCCGGCGCGGCCCGGGCCGTGCTCATGACCGGGGCGTTCGTCGCCCTGCTCACCCTGATGGCCTTCGGCTTCGGGTTCCTCTTCCGCAGCACCGCCGCCGCCATCGCCGCCTTCGTCGGCGTCGTGTTCGTGCTGCCGCTCATCATGCACGGCATCTCCCAGGCCGTCGTCCCGTACCTGCCGACCAACATGCTGGTGAACTCGATCATGGACACGGTCCGCAATGCGCCCCCAGGGGCACCCAACGCGCCCCTGTCACCGACCGTAGGATTGCTCTTGATGGTGCTGTACGCCGCGATCCCTCTGGCCGCCGGGGCAGTGGCCTTCGTCAAGCGAGACGCTTGAGCCAGGCCGGCGCACGGGACAGGCGGCGATCCAAGGACAGCGCCGCGACCCTGGCCGAGCAAGCTGGGCAACTCGCCCGAGTCGTCGGCCGGGAGCCATTCCGGAGGCGCAGCTGGGCAGAGCTCGGCTACTTCCTTCTCAGCTGCGCCCTGGCCTACGCGGGAGCCGTGGTCCTCGCCGTCTTCGGCTTCGCCGGCGTGGCGCTCACCGTCTGCTTCGTCGGGGTCCTCCTCCTCGGCGTCGGCTTGCGTGCTGCCCGGGTCCTCGGCCTGTGGCAACGAGCGCTCGCGCGGCGGCTGCTCGGCGAGGAGGTCGACGAGCCTGAGCCGTTCAGCTCCCGTCCGGGCCTCTTCGGCTGGCTGCGCGCCGCGCTTTCCGACCGGGCCGCCTGGCGGTCGGTGGGCTACGTCGTGGCCAAGCTCCCGCTCACGATCCTCGGGGCGTGGTTCGCCCTCAGCATCTGGCTCGAGGCGCTCCTCGATCTCGCCTCGCCGCTCACCGGGCGCACCGGCCACATCGGGTTCGGCATCGTGGGCAACCTGTCCATTGCCGGTACCGGGCCCGTCGGTGGTTCAGCCGGGCCCGCCACCGAGATCGGTGCGTTCGCCCTCGGCTTCTTCCTCTTGATCGTGGCGCCATGGCCCATGCGCCTCGTCGTCCATCTCGACCGGCGCCTTGTTCACCTGCTGCTCGGTCCGGACGCCGCCAGCTCACGGGTGCGGCGCCTGGAGCAGTCGAGGTCGAGGACCCTCGACACCGCCGCGGAGACCCTCCAACGCATCGAGCGCAACCTGCACGACGGCACCCAGGCCCAACTCGTCGCCCTAGCCATGCGGCTCGGGCAAGCCAAGGAGAAGCTGGATGGACTGGGTGGCGCCGGCCTTGCCGAGGGGTCGGGCCAGACTGCTGACCTGGATGTCGTCCGCCGTCTGGTCGACGAGGCTCACCGCGGTGCCAAGGCGGCCATCACGGACCTCCGGGATCTTGCCCGGGGGATCCACCCTCCGGCGCTCGACAAGGGGTTGGAGAACGCCCTGGCCACGCTGGCAGCGCGCAGCGCGGTGCCCACCGAGCTGACCGTGTCCCTGCGATCCCGACCCACTCCCGGAATCGAGGTCATCTGCTACTTCTGCGCCGCGGAGCTGCTGGCCAACGTAGCCCAGCACGCCCAGGCGTCCCGGGCGTCGCTGAGCTGCGCCCAGCACGGCCCCTGGATCCGGATCGTGGTGCGCGACAACGGTCTGGGCGGCGCGGCGGTCCACCGGGTCGACTCGGCGTCGAGCGGCCTGGCCGGGTTGGCCGACCGGGTCGGAGCTGTCGACGGCGCAATGAGCATCGCCAGCCCCCAGGGCGGCCCGACCGCCATCACCGTCGACCTGCCCGCCTACCCGTGACCGGGGCGCGCTCGGACAAAGAGGTCGGGGAGGACACCGTGCGGGTGGTGATCGCCGAGGACTCCGCCATCCTGCGCGATGGGCTGGTCCAACTGCTCGCCGACCGGGGGTTCATCGTGCTTCGGGCCGTCGCCGACGCCGTCAGCCTGGAGCGGGCGGTGGCCGACGACCCCCCGGACGTGGCGGTGGTCGACGTCCGGATGCCGCCGACCTTCACCGACGAGGGGCTGCGGAGCGCCATCGGGCTGCGCCGAGACCACCCCGAGGTGGGGATCCTCGTCTTCTCGCAGTACGTCGAGACGCGCTATGCCGCCGAGCTCCTGGCCGGGGGCGCGGCTGGGATCGGGTACCTGCTGAAAGACCGGGTGGCCGATGTCGCGGATTTCGCCGAGGCGTTGGTGCGAGTGGCGTCGGGCGGCACCGCCCTCGACCCGGAGGTGGTGACGCAGCTCATGGGGGCTTCACCGCGTACCGTCGCGCTGGCCCGGCTGAGCACTCGGGAGCGGGAGGTGCTGGCGCTGATGGCCGAGGGGCGGACCAACTCGGCCATCGCTGCCAGTCTCGTGGTCTCCGAGGGGGCGGTGGAGAAGCATGTAAAGAGCATCTTCGCGAAGCTCGACCTGCCTGTGACCCCCACCGATCACCGCCGGGTGCTGGCGGTGCTGCGCTACCTCGGGGACTGAAGACAGGGATCACCGCGCATAGCCGAGGAACCCGACTTTACCGACGAGGTTCCTTGACGTCCTCCTGGTGAAGGCGGGGGCGCACGGCGGTCAGGACACCACATGAGCCCAGCTAGCCCCCAGCTAGCCCAGCCGGAAGACCGCCAGGGCGGAGGCCAAGAGCACGGTCGCCCAGGTGAGCGTGCGCAGGCCGCGTTCGAGCGGAGCCAGGAGCCCGCTGCGCTCGAGCCGCTCCTCGGAACCGTCGCCGAGCACGGCCGCGCCGCTCACCTCCACCACGCGGCGCCGGAGATGGCGCGCTGGGGTGCTCAACGCCCGTTGCGCGAGCGAGAGGGCGGCAGCGGCCGCGGCGGCGAGCACCGCGCCGAAGGACAGGGCTCCTGCCTGCGCGGCGTACGCGGTGAGCACGGGGAACGCCCCCCAGGCGAGTGCGAAGCCGACATCGGTGTGGAACGCACCACCGAGGAACTCTGCGTTGTAGGCGACGACGAGGAGAGGTCCTACGACGAGGAAGGGGACGAGCACCAGGCCGACGTCGAGGACGCCGAAGATGCCGAGGACTAGCGCGCCCGCAAGACCCGCGGCGCATGCGGTCACGAGGTGGCGTGCGGGGATGCCGGTGCCCAGAGGTCGACCCTGCAACTCGTCGTATGCATGGGCCGCCACTCCCACGGCGACGAAGAAGGCGAGGAGCGTGGCGAGCAGCTTGCTCAGCGCGACCGTCGGTGCGAGGCAGGCGCCGACGACGACGTAGGAGAGGTGCCAAGCCGTGTACGGGGGATGAAGCAGGGTCCACCAATCGCGCAGGCGGCCAGGGCGCGCCGCGTAGAACGCGGGACGCGTCGGCTCCTCGATCACCTCTCCTCGATCACTTCCGGCGGCCCCACGTCACGACTCCGCCTCCCAGGCTCATGCGCCGGATGGTTACCTGCCCGATACCGGCGCGGTCCCATGCGCTCACGGCCCCTTCGAGCGGAT
This sequence comes from Acidimicrobiales bacterium, assembly GCA_050744045.1. Classification (GTDB taxonomy): domain Bacteria; phylum Actinomycetota; class Acidimicrobiia; order Acidimicrobiales; family Palsa-688; genus JBOGGK01. The sequence goes on from JBOGGK010000014.1 coordinate 4,422, forward strand.
GGCGCCGGTAGTGCGTCGTGATGCTGGGTCCGAGGAAGCGGCCGACCCGGAACCACGGCCCGCCGCCGACGACGAAGCCTGCCGGGGGCAGGACCGCCCGGGTGTAGAGCCACCACAGCGCTCGCCAGATGGCCCGCTCGGGCACGGCAAACTCGAGGTTGGCCACCACGCCTCCGGGACGCACCACCCGGGCGAGCTCTGCGAGGGTCACCTCAGGGTCGTCCACGGAGCGGAGCAGGTACGTGAAGCTGAGCGCGTCGACCGACGCGTCGGCGAGGGGGAGCTGTTCGCCCCTGGCGAGCGCGAGCGCGACCGGAGCGCCCCGGGCTCCGTCGCCCGGGTCGCGCGTGGTGGCCGGGGGCCCGAGCCGATGTCGTACGTTCGCCAGACCCATGCGTGCCATGCCCTCGTCGAGATCGAAGCCGACGACCGCGGCGCCGGTGCGCGCCCGCAACGCGAGTGCGACACCGGCGGTCCCCGTCGCCACGTCGGCGACCAGCTGAGGCTGCCCGGCGGCGATGGCGTCGACCAACGCGGCTCGCCAGCGGCGGTTCTGCCAGAACGACAGCCATTCCGCGAGGCGGTCGTAGCGATCGGGAAGTCCCCGGAAGACCCGCCGGGCGACGCGGTTCCCGGCTCCCGGCTGCGGCGCGACGGGCACCCCACGACGATTCCACATCTCGAAGTGGCGGGCCAGGGGCTCGTGGCGGGCCAGGGGCAAGGGGCGGGCCAGGAGGCGGTGGGCCAGCCGGCGACAGAGGGCCAGCCGGCGACAGCGGGCCAGCCGGGAGGCCGGGCGTAGGGTGCCGGGGGTGACCAT
>JBOGGK010000015.1:0-3454 GCA_050744045.1 Acidimicrobiales bacterium
ATCATCGAGAGCCTCTTTGACCACCTCGAATCCGTAGCCGTGCCGTTGGGCCGCTAACCCGTCAAAGTGTCTTACGCAGGACCGTCGCGCCAAAGGTTTGACCCTCGATGATCGCCCCGTGCCGGCCGTCGGCTCGCGTTGGGAGTCAGCCTCACGTTGACATAGGTTCGCCCCGATGACCGCCGTTGTGTTGCCACGAGCCATTCCCGCACCGGAGGGAAAGCCGGAGCGTCCGGGAGCCGTCGACACGCAACCGGGGGCCCTGAAGATCGCACGGGCCGCCGGACACCACGTGTCCGAGCCTCGTCGGGTTGCTCACCGACCGGATCGTCTGGATCTGCTCGTCGAATACGTCGAGCGCGAAGGTAAACAGCACCTTCTGGTCCCGGTCGCGGGTGGGGTCAGGTCATCTTCGTGAACCCTCAGGCTCTGGGTGGTCAGCACGGTGCAGGCTGGGGCAAGTCTTGAATCCGGCCGCCGACCACTGGAACCAAGACCTACTCCGCACTCTCATCTCCACCACCTGAGACAGAGACCGGACCGTCCGACGGGCAACGGCCGAGTTCGAGCGACACACCTTGGCTGATGGCATCGGCCACGACCTCCTATCTCGTTTCAAGGCGCCGCGGGTAGTTTGCGATACCAAAACACGCCGCAGTTGGACTCAGCCCGATGGTTACCTCCGCCATTGGCGACTCCGGCAGATGACCTACCTCTCTGCCGACCCGTCAATCTCGCGGTCGCTGGCTCGACCAACCCGAACCGTGCTGGCCACGCCCTTACTACGCCCTCTGTCACCCACCGAAGCCAGGTGTCCTGTCGAGATCGTTGGATAGGGCAGGTGCATAAAGCAACCGAGGCGATGCGCCATGCTGCCCTATGCAGGTGCACGCTTCGAGACGCGAACCTGCAGCGTGTTGGCGCCTCTTTGCTCTGACGCCCCGCCACCCCGCATAGGGCACAAGTTGAGCAAGTCCCCACGAATAGTCCCCTTAAACGCCAAGCCGCCGACCTAAAACTGCTGGTCGGCGGCTCGTGCATACTCAAGAAGGGGCCAGAAACGCCCGTACTTGGTGGCGGGGGCACTGTCGGTTACCGATCCGCCCGGACCTCGGCAGGCACAAATGCGCTGGCATACAGGCTGTGCAACGTCGGCGATCCACCGCACGGCTCCCCAGAAACGTGGTGCCGGCCTGTCAAGTCCTTTCTGCCCCGACCTTCGGGGTCGGGCGCGCAGACGGTTCTCAGATACGCGTTAGGTGCACATGCCCCACTCCAGCTTCGCAGCGCAATGGTGCACACGAATACTGAGGTAGCAGCTGTTGCGTGCTATCGAACAATCGCTCGCCGGAGCCTAAGAGGACAGGTGCGATCACGAGGTGCAGTGCGTCGACGAGGCCGGCGGTGAGGAACTGCCGGGTGGTCGATGCGCCTCCTCCGAGCACCACGTCTTGGCCTCCGGCCGCTTTGGTCGCTTGGGCGAGTGCTTCGTGCGGCTGCGCCTCGATGAAGTGAAACGTCGTTCCGTTACGCATGGCCAGATCCGACCGTGGATGGTGAGTGAGGACGAACACATCGTGTCTGAAGGGAGGGTCTTCTCCCCACCAGCCGCGCCACGACTCGTCCTCCCACGGCCCTCGGAGGGGGCCGAACATGTTCCTTCCCATGATCGTCGCACCCACATCTTCGGTACGAGCGCGGAACAGTTCGTCGTTCAACCCGGTGTCACCACCGTCCTCGCCTTGCAGTGACCGAAACCCCGCGGTCTGGAAGATCCACTCGTGCAACGCAAACCCGCCCTGGCCAAGCGGTTGCTCGGCCCGCTGGCCGGGACCAGCGGCGTACCCGTCAAGCGAGAGCGTGAAGTTGTGGACACGAAGTCGCACCATCGGCTTGAGGCTATGAGTTGGGTTGAAATAACCCTGATGCCGCGAGATCGTGGGCGCGCCAGGGCACGGGGACGTAGTCCCCGTGTTCTAACGGCAAGCTCCGGAGACGTTGGTTATGCGGCGGGAGCGATGCTGACTCTGTGGCCCAGCGCCTCGAGACGAGCGACGAGCCGTCGTGCCTCACGCTCAGGGTCGCGGCGTCGGCTGAGCCAGTCGGCCCCCAGGTCTTCGTAGGGCTCGCCAGTGCTCAACATGTGCCATGCAGCCACGACAATGGAGTGAGCCACAGCGACGGTGGCTTTGTTGGGCCCGCGCCGGGCGGCAACGTTGCGGTACTGGGCAGACAAATAGGTCCCGCGGCTACGCGAGGCCGATTTCGCCGCTTCTATGAATGCCCTCCGCAACCAGTTGGCCCCTTTGCGGGATCCGGCACGGCGGTGCTTGCCGGCTGACTCGGCATTTGCCGGGGCGAGCCCAGCCCAAGCTGCTAGGTGCTGTGCACTTGGGAAGCGGGACATGTCCCCGCCAGTTTCGGCGATGAAGACCTGGGCAGCGGTCTGGCCGACGCCGGGGATCGTCTTTAGCAGCTCGACGGCGGGCCGAAAGGGGCCAAGGCGTGCCGCAACCTCCTCATCGAGCGCAGCGATGTTGGCGTCGAGGAAATCGATGTGGGCCAGGATGGCCCGGACCACCACTGCGTGGTGGCTGGCGAAACGGCCGGTAAGGGCCTCGGTGAGGGCTGGGATCTTGGGGCGCATCTTGCGCAAGGCCTTGTCGGCTAGCACCACAGGGTCCCGCTCACCTGCGACGAGGGCCTCGAGCATGGCCCTGGTCGACTTGCCAAGAACGGTGGAAGCGACCAAGGAGATCTTGATGCCGGCGTCTTGGAGGACCTTGTCCAGGCGCTGGACCTCCTGGGCGCGCATGGACACCTGGGTCTTGCGGTAGCGGGTCAGCTCCCGTAGCTCCCGGGCGGCCGGTCCCGGCACGAGGCTTGGCCGCACCATGCCGTGGGCGGCCACGTCTGCCAGCCACTCGGCGTCGGCCATGTCGGTCTTGCGACCGGGGACGTTCTTCACATGGAAGGGGTTGACCAACCAGACCTCACCGAAGATGCCTTCCAAGCCATAATAAACGCTCTTCCAGTACACCCCGGTCGACTCCATCACGACGCGGGTCACCTCTAAATCGGCCAGCCAACGACCGAGCTCGTCCACCCCGGCTGTGGTCGTCTTGAAGCGGCCCTTCACCACCTTGGGGTGCTCGCCCCGGCCCGAGCGGGCGCAAGCGACGATGCTGTCGCGGTGCACGTCGAGGCCGGCGACGTTCTCAACCTGTTGTTCCATTTGGCCCTACCTCCTGGCTCTCGATCGGTCCGATAGCCGAAGCAGGGCCCTTGAAAAACAGAAGTTGGGTTTCGCGCTCACGGCGGCACTCCAGGGTCCCTTGGTCCCCACGCCAATTTATAAACGGGCTCGCGGCTCCAATCTCGAACGACGTCGGGCTTCGGCCCAGCAATTATTTCATTCCCCGGGGTGGGACGCAGGCCCATCAAATTTATAACC
>JBOGGK010000016.1:0-1760 GCA_050744045.1 Acidimicrobiales bacterium
ACCGGCCCGAGCTCGAGGGGCGCTGCGCAGCTCGGCTCTCCATGTGCTGGCCCAGGTGGGCCACATTGCGCACCCCACCCCGTCGTGGAGTGAGGTCAAACGTATGTTCGAGCTGTCAAGTATTTTAGCCGCCGGACTGGCCCCGGGAGGGCCCGCTGGGGGGCACCGGCGCGTGGAGCGCCGTTCTGGCAAAGATGTGTACTATCACGTCCGGAACTCCCCACACCGTCGGAGGCGGCCCATGACAAACTCAGGAGAGACCGGGGCTTCGGTCAGCGAGGCGCAGATAGCTGTCCACTGGCGAGAGGAGGAGTACCTCGAGCCCGGTGCCGGTTTCGTCGGGCAAGCCAACGCTTCCGACCCCGCAACATACGACCGTTTCAGGGAGGAGCGGTTCCCCGAGTGCTTCCGTGAGTACGCCGACCTGTTGAGCTGGGAGCGTTACTGGCACACCACGCTGGACACAGCCAACCCTCCGTTTTGGAAATGGTTCGTCGGTGGGCGCCTCAACGCGAGCTACAACTGCGTCGACCGGCACTTGGCGCGGAACGCCAACAAAGCTGCTCTCATCTGGGTGCCTGAGCCTGAGGACGAACAGACGCGCACCATCACCTACCGTGAGCTCTACCTGAGGGTCAACGAACTGGCCGCTTTGTTCAAGGGCTTCTGCGGCTTGGGAACGGGCGACCGGGTCACCTTCCACATGCCCATGGTCCCCGACCTCCCCTTCGCCATGTTGGCGTGCGCCCGCCTCGGGGTGGTCCATTCCGAGGTCTTCGCCGGCTTCTCGGGCACCGCGTGCGGGGGGCGCGCCGCCGACTCCGGCAGCCACGTGCTGGTGACGGTGGACAGCTACTACCGGGACGGTAGGTTGCTCGACCACAAGGCCAAAGCCGACGAGGCGATAGCAGTAGCAAAGGAGCAGGGTTCCGAGATCGAAAAGGTGCTCGTGTTCCGGCGCCGCCCAGGTGAGTACCACTCGGAGAGCCCCATGGTCACCGGGCGCGATTACTTCGTGGACGAAGTCATCGGCGACTACCTCGGCCAAGAGGTCGACCCCGTCCCGATGCCGGCAGAGGCACCTCTTTTCCTCATGTACACGAGCGGTACGACCGGGAGGCCCAAGGGCGCCCAGCACTCCACGGGCGGTTACCTGGCCTATGTCGCCGGGACTTCCAAGTACTACTTGGACGTGCACCCAGAGGACACCTACTGGTGCTTCGCCGACATCGGCTGGATCACGGGGCACTCCTACATCGTCTACGGGCCGCTTGCACTGGGGACGACGAGCGTGCTCTACGAAGGCGCCCCCGCCTACCCCGACGCGGGCCGGCCGTGGAAGATCGCCGAGCGACTCGGGGTCAACATCTTCCACACCGCCACCACCACCGTGCGCATGCTGCGCAAGCTCGGGCCCGATGAGCCGGCCAAGCACCATTACCACTTCAAGTTGATGTGCACCGTCGGCGAGCCCATCGAGCCCGAAGTCTGGCGCTGGTACTACGACGTGGTCGGCAAGGGTGAAGCCGCGATCGTCGACACCTGGTGGATGACAGAGACGGGAGGCTTCATGGGCAGCACCCTCCCCGCCCTCGACGCCATGAAGCCAGGGAGTTGCGGCCCGGCTGCCCTTGGGATCTACCCCGTCGTGTACGACGATGAGGGAAAGGTCGTCGAGCCTGGCACGGGTAAAGCGGGCAACATCTGCATCCGCAACCCGTGGCCCGGCATCATGCAGACCATCTGGGGCCAGCCGGAAC
>JBOGGK010000017.1:0-2324 GCA_050744045.1 Acidimicrobiales bacterium
GGTCCCAGTCGCCCTCCCATCGGCGGCCCTCCCAGTCGGGCACCTCCCAGCCGGCCCCCTCGTACTCGGGGCCATGCTCCTGGTAGTCGTAGTACCGGACAGGGACTTCGCCCCAAGGAGAGTCGTCGGCCCCCTCCCCGCCGTCGCCTGCATACGCGCCTGTATACGCGTCGGCGTCAACGCCGTCCGCGCCGGCGCCCCCGCCCGCAGCGTCCGCGAGGGCGTCGCCCTCGAACGCCCACGGCGCCGTCCTCTCGCCGGTCTCGTCGTCGCCGCCCCACTCCGACGGCGGGCTGCCCTCCTGGGGACGGCCGGGCTCCTCGGCCATCGCCCCGTTCGCCGGCCTCCTCGCCTGCTTGTTGTGCGGACTAAGCCGGGCTCTCGACCACATCGCTCAGCCCTCCCAGTCGCAACCCGTTTGCGCCGCTCCCATGTCCCTTAGCCAGCTGGGCCCCCTTTCCAGCTAAGTTACCGCCCGCCTAGCCCGCCTGCAGCCTGACCGCTCCAGCTTGGCCCAGGCCCTCGCTTTCCGGTTCCGGCACCGCCCCCTTCGGCACCGTCCCCTTCGGCACTGCCCCGTTCGGTAGCGCCCCCTTCGGCACCGCCTGCGGCGCGGCGGCTGCTCCGGGGCCGGGCCGTGGGCAACCAATCCGTGACCAACCGGTAGGCGGTATCGACCAGGTCCTGGCTCTTCGCGAAGCTGAACGGCGACACGCCGGCGACGGTGGGCGCGGGCAGCACGTACAGCTCGCAGCTTTCGCACCACGACTGCACGGTAAGGGCGTTGTGCCGGGCCAGGATTATCGAGGTGGAACGGAGCACGACGTCCAGAGCGGCACGTGGCCTGGGCACCCGCCCCCCGGGTACGCAGGGCAGGACCCATACCCGGGTGGCCCCCGCCTGCACGGCGGCACCGACGGGGGTGTCACAGGCGATACTGCCGTCCATGAGCCATCGGCTCCCGACCCGGACCGGCGGGAAGACGCCCGGCATGGCCGTGGAGGCGAGCAGGGCGGTTACCGCCGGCCCGCTTTGGAGGAGGACCTCTTCCCCGCTCTCGATGTCGGTCGTGACCACGGTGAGCGGCAGCACCCCGTCCTCCAGGCGGCGCAATGGGCAGGTGGCCCGGAGCCACTTGGCGAGCGAGCGCGGAGGGACCAGGTGGTCCCGCCACCCGGCGAGCCCCTCCAGGGTGGCCCAGGGATTGACCGGGAAGATGTCCTGCCGGCGGACTGCCGTCCACAGCGCCTCGAGGGCGGCCAACCCGGTCAGCGTGGGCTCGGCTGCCAACCACGTGGCGTTCAGGGCACCAGCCGAGGTGCCGTATAGCGCATCGGGATGGTGGCCCGCCTCCATCAGGGCCCGGGCCATCCCTACCTGAGCGGCGCCGAAGCTGGCGCCGCCCCGGAGCACCCAGGCCGTCGTCACGTGCTCGTGGTGCTACTGGATGGCACCGCCGTGGTCGGCGCGGTGGCCGTCACGCCCTTCCACTTGGCCCCCGGCACCTCGACCCGCACCTGCGTGGACGCCCTAGCCGCTGCTCCGCCTCTGCCCTGGGCGCCCACGGTGAGCCTGGTCGGGGTGGAAGGCACCATTTCCAGACCTTTCAACGTCACTGCTTCGGACTGCCCGGGGGAAAGGCCGACCGTCGCCGCCTCCCGCTGTTCCGGCGCTCCCTTGACCGGCGCGATGACCGCCCAAACCTGGACGTGGTCCTGGGCAGACTGGCCCACGTCGGTCACGACCACCGTCACAGACAACGAGCCCGCCGGCGAGAGCACTTGGGTGCCGCCCTGGGCGCTCAACGCCTCCGGCACGGTCGAAACCGCCTCGATCGCCAACTGGCGCGGGGACGCCGGGGGCCGTGCCGCCAGCAGCCGGTTGGCGAAAACGGTGACGCTTTTTGGTTGGTAAGCCCGTGTCGCCCCGGCCCAGGAAGACGTCGGCATGGTGACGCCCAGCCTGGGCATGCCCCGGGAGAAAAGGCGGTAAGCGTTGTCGCTCACTTGGAAGTCGGCGAACGCCGCCCCGATCCGGCGCACCGCGGCTTGTTCTGCGGACCGCTTCGCCGCGGCCGAAGTGGGGCCGTCCCCGAGCAAGGACCGTACTGCCGACGCGACCTGGGCGGCGCCGTCTTTTCTGGCCGCGAGCGAGGCTTCCAGCAACCCGGCGCCCGTCGCCACCCCGGCGGGGGAGCCGGCAGTGAGGACCGCTTTGTACGTCGTGGCCGCCGAAGAAGCTATAGAGGAGATCTGCCTGCTCGTACCGGCCGCTCCTGCCACCGGCCCGGTCGAAAGGGCCCGGGCGACCTCGCGCCCTTGGGC
>JBOGGK010000018.1:0-7430 GCA_050744045.1 Acidimicrobiales bacterium
CCTGAGGCGGGGCCCGTCGATGAACTGGTCGCCGACCCGGTGGTGGTCGTCGTGCCGGGGGCCGTAGTCGAAGTCGTTGCCGGCAGAGTGGTCGTCGTCGTGGTGGCGCGCACGGTCGTGCTGGTCGAGGCCGTGGTCGGCGCAGTGGTCGTGGTGGTGGTCGTAGTCGCTGGGGTTGGTGCCGTGCTAGTTGTGATCGGCTCGGTGGTCGAAGTGGTTGACGAACTGGTGCTCGCGGGCGCGCAGGCAGTGGCGCCTGGCCCTGGGGCGGTCGAGCAGGTGGTCGTCGATGCCGCCGGCGCGGTGGTGCTCGCACAACCGGCACCGGGCCCGCCGTCCGGGCCGCAGGCTGTGGTGGTCGCCGGTGCCGTAGTCGCCGTAATCGGCGTCGACGTGCTGGTCCGGTGCCTCCTCGCCGTCGTGGCCGTGGTGGTGGCTGCCAGCGTCGTTGTGGCGGCCGCCGGCACGCTCGTCCTGGCCGCTGGGGCGCTGGTCGTGGTGGCCGCCGGCGCCGTGGGCGGGACCGGCACCCTGGTGGGGGCCACCGTGGTGGGCACCCGGGTGGTGACCGTGGGCACCCGGGTGGTGACCGTGGGCACCCGCGCTTTGGTAGTGGTGGTCGAGGAAGGGGCCGGCGGCCGGGGGAGCCCGGGCAACCTGGCGGTGGCGCTCCCCGCTTGGCCCAAGTACACCCACGACACGGTCACCTTCGGCGCCGGGCAGCGTATGGGCCATACCAGCGCCACCGGGAAGCGTGCCACCGCCTGTGCCGGGCTGGCCAGCCGGCAGCCCGGTGCCGCCTCAGCCCCGGTCACCGCCCCCGCCCGGGCCGCCCCTCCCGCCCCCGCCGTCGCCCCTGCTGCCGCCGCCCGGATTTGCCAGTCGGTACCGGCGGGCTGGCCCGGGCCATTGAAGCTCACGTATAGCTTTACGTCCCGGCACCCGCGCGCACAGCTGGCGGACGCGGTGGCGGCGAAGGAGTAGGAAGGGGGCTCGCCCAGCGTGAACGCGGCGGTCAAGGCAGGTGACGAGAGGCCGTAGGGATCAGGGCTCAACGTGCTGTTGAGCGTGAGGGACATCTGGCAATGGCCGCCCATCTGGTCCAGGTCGACAGCGGCTATGAACTGTCCGCCGGCCAGCGCCCCGCTCACGGGTAGCACTACCGAGCCGCAGGCAATGAAGCCCTGGGCGTAAAAGGGCCCAGTAGGCAGGCCAGAGAAGGTGGCCAGGACGGTACCCGAGTTGGCGTCGGCGCCCGCCGCCCCCGCCACCTCCATCGTCAGGTTGCCCGGCCAGGCGATGGTCCTGGAAAAGGGCGCGCTGGTCAACGTCGCCGCTGCAGAAGGGTGGCCGATGGGCGTCACAGTGACGGTGGCTTGGTAGGACTTGGCCGGCTTCAGGCCGGGGAACGCCGCTTCGGGGGACGTCGTCGGGCCCAGGGCCCGGTCCCCGATGGTGTAGCTGAAGGTGACCGGGCTGCCGCCAAAAGCAACGGTTTGGGAGGTGCCCTGGGCCACGACGACTCTGAGTTCAGCGGTGACGGTCCTGCCGGCCCGGGTGCCCGCGGCCGACAGCTCCAGGTCGGCCGGGTCCGGAGGTTGCCAGGCCCGGACGCATCGCCGCGCTATTGCAGGGGCGCCCTGTAGGCCTGCCTCGCTCACGCCCTGCACGCTGAACTCGAGCGACTCGCCGAGCGCGCCCGGGGCGCCCGGGGCGCCGGTGCCGTCCACGACCACGCTGGTCTGGGCCCCCGGCACGGTCAGCGTCGGTGGCTGGCCGACAAAGGCGCTCCCACAAGAAGTGCCGGTCACGGTCCACTGGCGGGCGGGCACTTCGCAGGCGGCGCCTGTCCTGCAGGGCTCCCACGAGACGACCCAACCGCCCCTGCCGTTGGCCACTTCTCTCACTGACGACGGCGCCCCCGGGCCGATCGCGGTCGTGGCGAAGCGGTAGGGGACCGAGGCGGTCGACTGGCGGTCCATGTAGGCGGTCACCACGGCCCGGTAGGTGGTCCCGGGGCGCAGTCCGGTCACGAGCAGCTGTTCCTGGCCGTCGACGGCCTGCACCGGCTGCACTGGCTGAGGGGCGCCACCGAGAGCGGTCAGTGTGACCGACCAGGTGCTCGGCAGGCAGTCCTGTTCGTCGAGGAGGTGGTAGGCCCAGGTGACGAGGGCCGACTGGTCCGCCGGCTTCACCGAACGGATTTGAGGTTGATAGGGCTTCTCGGTGGTGCTGGCGCAGCTCGCCTGCTGGGTGACGGGCTGGGGGGCCGGTTGGGGCAGGGTGGTGGGCGGCGCCGTCGTCGGCACCGGGGGGTGGGTCGGTGGCCCGGGCTGGTGGTGGCGGCTTTGGGGCCGGTGCTGGCGCGGTTTCACGTTGGCGTCGCCCGGGCCGGCGGCGCTCACTAATACCGCGCTCGACTTGTCGACGATAACGGGCGCATGGGTCCCGTCGGTGAACACCACGACCGCCAAGAGGCTCCCCGGGTTATTGAAAACGACCCGAGGGCCGTCGACCAGTACCTCGGCGCCCTGGAAGCTCGCCTTTTCGGTGACGCTCTTGGCGGGGTAGGCGGGCACGCCGGCCACGGGCCTCATGGTCCCGGTGCCCGGGTTCACCACCCACAACTTTGGTTGGCCGGCCCGAGCCTGGTCGAGGGTGTACAGCCGTCCTCTCGAGAACGCCGGGACCGCGGGCTCGGACCGGGGCCCGAAGGCGGTCAGGGCCCTGGGGGCGCTGGCCTGGCCTGCCCCGTCGACGCCGAACACCGACCAACCCGAAGCCAGCCTGGCCAGGAACCACAGCTCGCCGTGCGCGCCCAGGACGGGCAGCATCTGCGAAGCCTTGGCGGTGCCGGCGACAGAGACTGCCTCGGCCGCCTCCCCCTGGCGGTCCTGGTGGCCGGAGAAGATCTCGACCCGGCCCGGCAGGCTGAGGCCGACGCGGGGACCCTCAGCCTCGAGCGCCGCCACGGCACAAGGCCCGGGGAAGGTGGACACGACCTTGGCCGACAGGCCCTGGGAAGCCCGCGGCGACGGGGCGAGCCGGACGAGCTGGCAATTTCCCCCCGAACTTCCCCCCCCCGAACTTTCCAAGGCCCACAGGCCCCCTGCGCCAGCTACCGCGCCGCCCGGCCGGTCGTCGACAAGCCCGGGCAGCTTGGCGAAGCCGAGCGGGCGCACCGGGCGGTGCGAGCGGCTCGCCAAGGCCTGCGCCCCGGCCTCCACGGTCGATGCGTCGACGAAGGACACCGTGCTCCTGGGGGCGTAACGGACGATGAACGTGGCCCCGCCGTAGGCGAAGCCAGCGGCGCCCGTCTCGCCCGCCAGCCGGCCGAGCGAGATCCCCCCGTTGGCCGGCCCGAGCACGTAGTTGTCCTTGCCCAACATGTTGAACGTCCCTGTCGTCCGGTTGACGAGCATCGTCCCTGCAGTGGTGGCCACCGCTTGCACGCCCGAGTAGCTGGCCGCCCCTACCTGGGCGTAGACGCCTTCCAATTGCACCGTCACCGCCCCGGTGGCGAGGTCGATCACCGTGAGTGGGCGGTAGTCGTCGAGCACCAGGGACCCGCCGAATATGTGGGGCCTCTGCGCCGGCGGGGCCTGGCCCGTCGCCGCCGACCACACCAGGCCCCCTACGAGCACGGCCACCGCCACCGCCCCCACCGCGGCGCCGGCGGTCCCGAAGCTCGCTACCCGGCTACCGGTGCTGGCCAGGCCAAAGCGAGGCCGGCCGTTCGAGGCGCCTGGTCCTGTGGGCGCTGGGCGGGGCGTTGTCATGGCTGAACCTACCGGCTGCCTGCCTTAGGATAGCTGAGGGTGTTCGGGTGTGCTCTGTCAGTGACCGCGGCCGCCGCCTCCCCGCGGCCTACCATCACCCCAGCGGCGAGCGGCCCTGAGTAGGCTGGCGGCAGTGGGGTACCAGGTGAGCACGCCAGTTTTCGAGGGCCCGTTCGACCTCCTGTTGCACCTCGTGAGCCGCCAGCAGCTGGACATCTGGGAGCTGTCACTATCGTCAATTGTCGACGGGTACGTCGCCAACCTGGAGCGGATGGAGGCGCTCGACTTGTCGGTCGCCACCGAGTTCCTGCTCATCGCGGCCGTGCTCCTCGAGCTGAAGGCCCGCCGCCTCCTGCCCGAGGGGCCCGAGGCCGAGGGCGACGAGGAAGTGGCGCTCTGGGAGGAGCGGGACCTCCTCCTGTCCCGCCTGCTCGAGTGCAAGACGTTCAAGGACGCCTCCGTGGCCATGCAGGCCATGATGGAGGCGGCCGAACGCTCGCTGCCTCGCCGGGCCGGCCTCGAAGAGCGCTTCGCCGGCCTCGCCCCCGACCCCTTGGAGGGGATCGGGGCCGGGTGCCTCCGCGATGCGATGGCCAGGTTGCTCGCCCCGAAGCCGGTCGTGCGGGTCAACATCGACCACGTGGCGCCGGTCCGGGCCAGTGTGGCCGACACGATCGAGGAACTGGTCGAGCGCCTGCCCCGCGAGGGCCGTACCACCTTCCGGCGGCTCACCGCCGGGCTGCGGGAGCGGTTGGACGTGATCGTGTACTTCCTGGCCCTGCTGGAGCTGTACAAGTGCGGCACGGTCGACCTCGCCCAGGGCTCCAAGCTGGCCGAACTGCACGTGCAGTGGCTGGGCCCGGGGGAGCACGAACGGGCGGTGACTGCCAGGGAGGGCGCCGGCAGGGCCGTCGTGGTCGACGAGTACCAGGGTTGAGCGCCAAGGGCGGTGGCCAGGAAGAGCGGGGTTGGCCGGAGCCGGGAAGGGCGGGGTCGGCCGGAGGGGACGGGTGGCCGGAGGAAATGGGTGACGAGAGCGGACGGATGAGCGGCGAGGACCAGGACGAGGCCCAAGTGGCCCCGCTCGACCTCCAGGGCGCGGGCCCGGACGAGGAGAGGCGACGCGCCATCGAAGCGGTCCTGATGGTGGCCGAGTCACCGGTGGAGCCGGGGCTCCTGGCCGAGCTGCTCGAGGTCCCCCCCGCCCGGGTCGAGGCGCTGTGCCGGGAACTGGCCGCCGCCTACGAACGCGGCCGGCGCGGGTTCGTCCTGGCTCGGGTGGCGGGGGGCTACCGCTTCCAGAGCCATCCCGACCTGGCCCCCTACATAGAGCGCTTCGTGCTCGAAGGTCACTCGGCTCGCCTGTCCGGCGCCGCGCTCGAGACCCTCGCCATAGTCGCCTACAAGCAGCCCGTCTCCCGGGCGCAAATAGCTTCCATCCGCGGCGTGGGCCCCGACGGTGTCCTGCGCACCTTGTGCCAGCGCGGGTACGTGGCCGAGGTCGGCCGGGACCCTGGCCCTGGCCAGGCCGTGCTCTACGGGACCACGCCCCTTCTGCTCGAGCGCTTGGGCCTGGACAGGATCGAGGACCTCCCGACGCTGGGGGAGTTCGTGCCCGGGCCCGAGGTCATGGACGCCTTGGAGCAGGGGCTCCGGCCCCCGGTCTGAGCTGGCGGGGGCGCGCTCCGGCGCGGGGCCAACCGAAGGCGGAGCGGTGGGGCCTACCGCGAGCGCCCGGGGGGAACGCTTGCAGAAGGTGCTCGCCCGCGCCGGCCTTGGTAGCCGCCGGGCCTGTGAGGAGATGATCGCCGCCGGCCGGGTGGTCGCCAACGGTACCCCGGCTCACGTCGGCCAGCGGGTGGATGCAGGGACCGACCGCATATCGGTCGACGGCATCCCCCTGCCGGTGCGCCAGGGCATGGCCTATTACCTGGTAAACAAGCCGGCTGGAGTGGTCTCCACCGCTTCTGACCCGCAAGGGCGGCCGACGGTGGTGGGCCTCGTCCCCCCCGCGCCGCGAGTGTTCCCGATCGGCCGGCTCGACATGTCGACCGAGGGCCTGATCATCCTCACCAACGATGGCGAGCTTGCGTACCAGTTGGCTCACCCCCGCTTTGGCGTGGAGAAAGAGTACGTCGTCCAAGTGGAGCGCCCCCTCACTCGGGAGGCACTGGGGAGGCTGAGGCGGGGGGTCCAGTTGGAAGATGGCGTCACTGCGCCCGCCCGGGTACGCCAGTTGGGGCCCAGCGCGATGCGCATCGTCATCCACGAGGGGCGCAACCGCCAGGTCCGGCGGATGTGCCAGGCCGTGGGCAACCCGGTGCGAGCGCTCGTGCGGGCACGGATCGGGCCGGTGTCCGACCGTTCTCTCGAGCCGGGGCAGGCGAGGGCCCTCACGCCGTCCGAGGTACGTTCCCTGTGGGAAGCCGCCGACGGCGCCTAGCCCGGGCGCCTATCCTGTCCATTTCACATGGCTGACCCACATGGCTCCACATGCCCGACCCCTATGCCCGACCCCTATGCCCGACCCCTATGGCTCCACATGGCTGACCCGCATGTCTGACCCGCATGGCTGATCACGGACCAGGGGCCCCCGCCGGTAGCCACCCCCGTCACGTCCGTGCCCTGCGGGGCGCGACCACCGTCGACGAAGACACGGTCGCCCAGGTCGCCCAGCGCACCCAGGCGCTCCTCGCCGAGATGGTGGCCCGGAACGAGGTCGACCACGCAGACATCATCTCGGTCATCTTCACGGTGACCGACGACGTCCACTGCATGTTCCCGGCCACCGCCGCCCGGGCCGTCGGTTTCGGCGACGTGCCCCTGCTCTGCGCCCGTGAGCTGGACGTAAACGGCTCGCAGGCCCGCTGCATCCGGGTCATGATGCACGTCGAGACGGCCCGGGGCCGGGACGCGCTCCACCACGTCTACCTCGAAGGGGCACGGGGGCTCAGAGATGACCTCCCCGCGTGAGCCGGGGCTGGTCGCGGCCGTGGTCGGGACCGGCCTGATCGGCGGGTCCATCGGGATGGCGCTGCGCCGCCAGGGCTGGTGGGTGACCGGCTCGGACCGCGACCCGGCCCGGGCACAGCGCGCCCTCGAACTGGGCGCTATCGACGAGGTGGGCATGGACCCGGCTGCCGCCGTCACCTTCCTCGCCGTGCCTGCCGGGGCTGTGGTGGACGTCGCCAAAGCCGTACTTTCCCAACAAAGTTCCCCGCGGAGCTCTCCGCCGGGGGCCGCCGCCGCCGGCCCGGGAGGCCGACCCAAGGGTCGCGTGGTGACCGACGTGGCCGGCGTCAAAGAACGTATCGTGAGCGCTATCGGGCACCCCCGCTTCGTGGGCGGCCACCCGATGGCAGGCTCCGAACAGGAGGGCGTGGATGGCGCCGACCCCGAGCTGTTCCTGGGGGCGACATGGGTGCTGACGCCGGGGGTGCACACCTCGGCAGATGCGTACTCGCAGATCCAGTCGCTGGTGCGCCTCCTCGGGGCCAACCCGGTGGCGCTCCAGCCCCGCCGCCACGACGAGCTCGTCGCCCTCGTCTCGCACACCCCTCACCTCACAGCGGCGACGCTCATGAACCTGGCCGCGGAGGGCGCCACCTCCGACGCCGTCGTGCTCAGGCTGGCGGCGGGAGGGTTCAGGGA
>JBOGGK010000019.1:0-5908 GCA_050744045.1 Acidimicrobiales bacterium
GGTTCCAGCCGTCGAGCATCAACTGCTGGGCGCGCGCCGCTGACGTACGGCTCACCTTGGTACGCTCGATGGGCACCGCGTTCAGGGCACAGGCGAAATAGGCCGCCTTCAGCCGGGAGTCGAAGAAGTAGTCGGCTGCGGCCAGGGTCACCACCTTGTGCCGCCAGTGGTCGGGGAGGACCGACAGGACAAGAGGTGCGTCGAGGTGGCTGGCGTGGTTGGCCGCGAAGATCACCGGCCCGGTGAGGTGGTCGAAACGCTCGAGGCCGACCACGGTCGGCTGGGCCACGGCCGCCATCGCCGGGCGGGTGACTAGCTCGGTGTACGCGGCCCGGGCCAAGCGCACGGGGTAGTGCCGCGCCCAGCCGGTACGGTAGTTGACCCCCAGGGGGGATGGGTGCGGGGGGCGGGGGACCGGTGCCGGCCAGCTGGGCGGGCCGAACGGGAAAGGCAGCGGCCCGCGGGCGGTTGCCCACCAACGGGTGGGCGCCCGGGCCGCGGCGTCAGTGGACATTGGCGAGCATTATGGGCGGGCAGCGGAAATAGGTGACCGTCGGGTCTCGGCCCACTTGGTCTTCGGCCATCTCGAGTGCGTCGGCTAGGGTCGACGCCGGCTTGAAACCCATGCGGCGCACGGCCCGGAGGTTGCCCCCGACGATTATCGTGCTGGCAGTGTACTCCAGCGCGTGCGCCCCCCAGTACCACATGTAAAACGGGTGGACACCGTGGTAGGCGTAGCTGGTGCTGTAGAGGTGGCGGTACCACTCGTCGGTGGCGAAGCGTTCCTCCCAGCCTTTTTCTATCTGCAGGGGGTCGGTCGTGGCTGGTAGGACCTCTTCGAAGAAGTCGATGTAAGAGGGGTGGTGGACCGGGTGGAACGCCCACGGCGTCGGGTGGGAGATGATGACGACGCCACCTTCGCGTACCAGCGGTTTGCCGATGTAGAAGTTGAAGAAGTAACCAAGGCCCATACACATGACCAGGAGCGGGTTCATTATGGAGTTGACGTTGTAGGGGCCGACGTGGGGGAGGCCGAAAACTACGACGTCCGTCTGGCCGTCGACCTCGACCAATTGTTGGCGGTGAAGGTTGGCGACGGTGGAACAGTGGACGGCCTCGACCTCGCCCGCCTGGACGCTCGTCATCTGGTGAGGGGCGTTGATGGAGTGGAAAACCGACCGCCGGGCGGAGGGGGTGAGGAGGTCGGCACCCTTGCTGGCGGCAACGAAAGTTGCCCGGTCGCGCACGCCCCATTCCCATTCACGCTTTTGTAGGAACGCCATCTGGGCCGGGAAAGCGTCGTTGTTGAGCGTGGTCTCGACCTGGAACACCTTGAGGTGCTCGTTCAGCAGGCGGCCGATGCGCCAGGTCGAGCTATGCAGCTCGGAATTGGGCCGGTCCATAAGCGAGCGGCTGTGCTGGAGGGTGCGGACATTGTGATGGTGGCGGATACTGCGGTAGCTCATGAGCCCGGTAGAGGTCGACTTGTGGCCGCCGTCCATCGCCACCAGGTTTATGTTCACGTACACGAGCAGGTCTGACTCCGCCACCCTGCGGTTGACCTCGACGTCTTCGTCTTGGTCGGTCTTGCCCAACACCACCAGCCCCGAGGGATCTTCGGCGTCGTGCTGGAGCAGGTTGCCGCAGGGGGCAAAGGCGTCGAAGACCCTGTCGCCCAGCGCGTGGCGGAGCTCGGCGTCGGTCATGCGCCGGTGCAAGCCGAGGGCGGCGATAAGGACGACGTCGTCCACCCCGGCAGCGGCCGCCATGTCCAGCACCGCCTCGATGACCCGCTGGCGGTTGTCCGGGCGGCGCATGGGCGGCAGCGGCAGCGAAACGTCGTCGAACGCGATGGTGAGGCGCATGCCGGCCCGGAGGAGCGCGGGCAGCGGGGTGCTGTCGCCAAGGGGAGCCAAAAGGGCGCGCCTGATGGCGTCGTCGGGGTCGGCCAGGGGCTCCCGCGGCTCGGGGGCGTACACGACGCGGCTGCGCTCGGGGGGCAGGCGCTCCAGGCGGAACCCTTCGCCGTGCCAGACGAGCACCGGGGGCGTGGAACGGTCCACCTGGAGGACGAAGCCGGGACGGGGCATCAAGCACCTGCCTTTCCGTGCAGCGGCAGCAACCTTGCCTTTTCCCTCCTCAAGTCGAAGGCAATTTTCGTGGCGCCCCGGCGCCCCGCGGAGGCGGCGTGCTCGATCGCCTCCGCCGCCCGTTCGAGCGGGTAGGTGGTCGAGACCAGGCGCTCGAGGCGGGCCGTGGCAGCCAGTTCCATCGCCAGCTCGAAGCTGTGGCGGCCGCCGCAGGCCGGCTCGGGGCCGTAGGTGTAGGCGCCGCGCAGGGAGACCTCACGCTGCCAGAGGGGAGTGAGGTCGGCGTGAGCGGGGGCGGGCATCCCGGCGAGCACAATATGCCCGCCCGGCGCCGTCACGGCGAGGGCCTGCTCGAGCGAGCCGGCGCTGCCCACGCAGTCGAGCACCAGCCCGGCGCCCCCGGAGAGCTGCCCATTGCCCAGCACCCACGACCCTGTGGCCCGGCGGACCGCCCGGCGCAGTTCCGTGGGCTCAGCCACGGAAGTGGCGCCCAGGCGGGCGGCCAAGTCCCGCTGGTGAGGGTACTTGGCGACCGCGATTATGCGGGCCACGTCCTCCCGGAGGCGGGCCAGGGCGGCGACGGCGCACAGACCCAGGGTGCCGGCCCCGATGACGACGGCAGTAAGTTCGCCCGCGGTGCTCTCGGCCAGGGGGGAGGGGCTGAGGGCGGCGTGGACCGCACAGGCGGCGGGCTCGATGAGGACGGCCGCCTCGTCGCTCAGTTCGTCGGGCACCAGGTGCAGCTGGCTTTGGTGGGCCACGAACTGGAGCGACCAACCTCCTCCCGTGTCCCTGCAGTACCCCGTCTGCAGGCCGGGCGCGATGTGGCCCCCGCTCAAGTTGACGCAATGGCGGCGCCGCCCGGCCGCGCAGGCTGGGCACGGCGGCTGCACGGCGCGCGCCTCGCAGCCGAGGACGGGCTCGACCACCCAGCGCCGGCCGTCCTCGGAGTCGGCTACGACCTCGTGGCCGGGTACGAACGGGAAGCTGACGACGGGCTCGAACCACCTGGACGAGCGCCCGTCGACCGTGGCCAGGTCGCTCCCGCAGATGCCAGACAGGCGTGGCCATAGGTGCTTCCAGCCCGGGCCGGGCAATTTGGGGGCTTCGACTTCGGCTAGGCGCAGGGGGCCGACGCGGCCTCCGGCCCCGGCTTTCCACCCCGAAGCGACGCGCGCCATAGCGAAACGGGCCGGGGAGCGCTCGACTTGGAGGGCTTTCATGTCCGTGTTAGACGTGGCGAGCGACGGTTCGGGCTCAGGGCCGGGCCTCCCAGGGGGCCGAAGGGCAGGAGCGGGCGCCGGTGACCACTGGCTAGGGGCCAGTGCTCGACGTGCCAACCCCGCTTGCGGGCGATGGCGGCCAGTTTGGTCTCGGGGTTGACAGCTACTGGGAACCCAGCCGCTTCCAGCATGGGCAGGTCGCTCGTGGAGTCGGCGTAAGCGACGCACTGGCCGAGGTCCAAGCGGTGGGCCGCGGCGTAGCCCGCGATTATCAACGCCCTCGCCTCCCCTGTGGGCGGGGCCTCCACGAGCTCCCCGGAAAGTTCCCCGTCGTCGGCACCCATGTGGGCGCAAATGACGTCGTCGAAGAGGGGCTGGAACGGTTCGATGACGAAGTCGAGGGCGCCAGTGATGAGGAGCGTCCGGTGCCCAAGCGCTCGGTGCTCGCGCACCCGGCGGATGCCGGCGGGGAACGACTTGGCGAGCAGGAGGTCGCTGGCCAGCTCATATGACTCCCCACGAAGTTCCCCGAGCCCGGCACCTTGGTAGCGCCGGTAAAACCAGCGCAGGAAGTCGCCCCTGTCGACCATGTCGAGCGCCAGCATCCGGGGCGCCTCGAGCAGGGTGCGGGCGGCGAACCGGGCGCGCCCAGGCAGGCCCATGTGGCGGGTGGCGAACCAGGCGTACGAGTCGACGACGTTGGTGGCGACGAGGGTGTTCTCGAGGTCGAAAACGGCCATCTGGCGCTCCGGGGCGAGCACGGCGCGCCTCCCCCGCTCCTCGCGGGCCAGGCTCGCCGGCCCTGTACGCCGGGGCGGCCCGGCCAAACGGGCGCGGGCATGACCGACAACGGCCGGTAGGTACACCTCATGGCAGAAGTGGCGCCAGTCGATGGCGGCGGGGTCGAAGCAGAACTCCTCCTGTTCGTCGGGCGGGAGGTCTTCCCGCAACCGGAGGAGGCGGTCCACGGAGAAGATGGCCTCTGTCTCGGTGTAGGCGCCGTAGAGCTCGACATAGCCGAGCGCCCTTTCGGCCTCTTCCCGCCGTTCCTCGACCCGGGTGGCCAGGTCGGCTTGGCTGCCCCGCAACGGGAGAGCGTGCAGCGCCCGCTCGGCACCGCTCAGCGCCCTGGTGGCGCGGCGCAACTGGTTCTGCACGCGGCGGCGGCCGGGGAAGGACCACTCTGGGACTTCGATCGGCTGGCCTTTGTCGTCGGCCAGGGGGTGGGCGGAGAACCACTCCCGGACGAGGTCCACCATCTGGCCGTAGTGGAGCGGGTTACGGGCGCCAGAGGCAGCCTGCACGACGTCGGGAGCCTCGAGCGGCCCCCGGGCGGCGACGGCCAAGATGGCGGCCACCACGAGGTCGACCGGGATGACGTCGATGATGCCTTCAGGGATCCCGGGGAACTCCCTCAGTAGGCCCCGGGCATAGCTGATGATGACGGGGTCGGCCATGCGAAAGCCGCGGATCCAGCCCGGGTGCGGCTCGGCCAGGGCGGCCTCGATGATCGAGGGCCTTACGATGCTGACGGGCAGCGAGCCGCGCCCTTCGAGCAGCGCCCACTCACCGAGGGCCTTGGAATAGGCGTACACGTCGGGCCAACCCAGGGCCTGGGCCCGGGCCTTGCCCAGCTCGACCATGCGGTTCTCGGTCCACTCGGCCCGTAATTTCTCAGTCTTTTCCGCTAGGACCGGTGTCCCCGCCGCGCCGAGCTCGGCCCGGGCCGCGGCGCGCAAGCGAGCCAGTTGCCTAGGATCCCGGCTCGCCGCCTCGGCGTCCGAACGTGCTCGCCGGGCCGCCTCGACCTCAGCTCTCCAGGGCACCCGGGTGGAGAAGGGAGTCCCCGAGAGCGGCGCTTCCGGCGCCGGGCCCCGACGCCCGCCGGCCACGTAGGCGGTGGAGACGGCGATGAGGTGGGGGAGAGGCGGCGGCCGCCGTCCAGGGTGCTCACCGGGCGCGGGGCTGATGGCCGCGGCGACCCGGGAAGGGCCGAGAAGGTTGACCTCGACGGCGGCGTCGAGGGGGGCGTCGAAGCTCACTGTGGCGGCCGAGTGCACGACAGTGGCGCAACCCGCGAGCGCTTCACGAGCCTGCTCGTCGAGGCCGAGGCCGTCTTCGGTGACATTCCCCGCAACCGCGGTGACCCGCCGGCGCACCTCGCGTTCGAAGTGCTCGCCGAGCTCTCGGCGCAGGCGCCTGAAGCAGTCGTTGCCCAGCACGTCACGTTCGACCCGGTCCTGTGCACCCCGCCGCCCGGGCCGCACGACCAGGACGAGCTCGGTCTCGGGTAGGCAGCGCAGCACTCGCTCTGTGAGGGCGGTCCCGAGGAACCCAGTGGCGCCGGTTATGGCCAGGCGGCGACCAGAGAGCGCTTCGCGCAGCATCCCTCGTGTCTACCACGCTGGGCGAGGAACAGCAGGTCCCCGGCCTTTTCAGGAGCGTCCTCAGGACCTGTGTTGGCCAGCACGCGACTTGGTTCGGGGCGGGGTGTACCTCCTGCTGGGCGGGGGGAGGGGGCGGCCCGAGGCCGTGGTGGCGGGCACGTCTTTGCCCTTTCGGGGGCGCGCGCCGTTGCCTGTGCCGGTGCCGGCC
>JBOGGK010000020.1:0-5541 GCA_050744045.1 Acidimicrobiales bacterium
GGCCCGGTCGTGGCGGGGGCCGAATTGCCCAGTTGTGCGAGGCGCGCCCGTGAGGCCTTGGTGGCAGAGAACACCGAGAGGAGCTCGGCGAGGCTAGGTGCCGCCGCTTGGTCTCCTGCCGGGCGAATGGCGACAAGCTCGTGCGTGGCGGTGACGGGCGCGCCGCCCATGCCCCCGTTTGCCTCTTCTGCCAAGGTTGCGTCTTCTGCCAAGGTTGGGTCTCCGATCAAGGTTGCCTGTCCAACCGAGGTTGCCTGTCCAGCCAAGGTTGCCTGTCCCATCAGGGTGGTCTCTTTCAGGGCCGCCCGCGTGACGCCGGCGCCCGCAGCGTTAGCCTCGACCTTCGGCCGCTCGGCGGGGACCGACGACGTGGCGGCTTGGCCGGCCGCCACTGGGCCGGCGCTCAGGCTCTGGCGGGGCACGTCCCGGGAACGAATGGCCAGCGCGAGCACCGTCGAGCCCAGCGCGACCAACGCCGCGACCAGGAAGACCTCGTGCATGGCGTCAGCGAAGCTCTGGTGGACGGCAGCCAGGCCGGTCCCGCCCGGGGCGGACGCGGCCGCCTGCGCCACCCGGCCCTGGAGGACGAGGTTGGCGATAGCGGGGCCCTGTTCCGGCGAGACGCTGTGGTTGAGGTCGCCAGTCAAGCGGCTCACGAAGACGGACCCCAAGACCGCCAGGCCCGTCGCCGTCCCCAGCTGGCGGAACGTCGACGTCGTCCGCGCCGCCACCGCCGTCAGATGGGGCCTGACCGTGGCCGCCGCCACCGAGGCGAGGCGGGGGCTGACCAGCTCGAAGCCGGCACCGGCGACCAGCAGCCCCGGGACCAGTTGGGCCCAGGTGCTGGTGGCAGAGACCCGGCTCAGTAGCCACAGGCCCACGGTGACGAGGGCGAGGCCGGCGCAGATGAGGGATTTGGCGCTCAGGTAGCGGTCCAGCCATCCCGCCAGCACCAGCATCGGCAGCGTCATCCCGGTCAGCAAGAGCAACCTGGTGCCGATGGCGAGCGGGGACAGGCGCAGGTCGTAGGCCAGGTACAGGACCAGCAGCATGAACGGCCCCAGGACGGCCATCGCCAAGCCGAACGCGGCGATACAACTGCCGGTGAAGGTCCGGTAGCGGAACAGGGAGATTTCGAGCATCGGGGCGGGGGACACGCTCTCTACGCCCACGAACGCGACCAGCAGCAAACCCGTGCACGCGAAGCAGGCGAGGACACCGCTCTCCGACCATTCGCCGGGGGTGGTCGTGGTCCGCACCAGCCCTACGACGAGGATGGCGATGGCGGCTGAGAACAGGGCGAGGCCGCGCCAGTCCGGTGGGGCTCCCGCCTCCGGTGCCACTTCAGCGTTCGTGGCCAACGCTGCGCCCCAAGCCGCCCGGCCGCCGTCGGCCTGCCGCCCTTCGCTGGCGGTCGCTCGGCCGGCGCCGGCTATAACCTCGGCGACAGCGGGCCCATTGGCGGCCATGGCCCCATCGGCGGGAGGTTGCCAGTTGGCGGGCGGGTGCCCGTTCGCGGCCTCGATGGTCCCGGTGGCCGCCGGGTAGCTTGCCTGCAGGGAAAGGTGGCCGTCTGGTTCCTTTGCCCAGGCCAGGCCGACCAGCAGGGCTGCCGCTGCGGCAGGCGCCTCCACCAAGAAGATCCACCGCCAACCCAGTTCCTTGGTGATGACCCCGCCTACGACGGGCGAAGCGGCCACGGCGAGGCCGGTCACCGTGCCCCACACGGCCAGCGCCAGGCGGCCCCCCCGCCGGCCGAACATCTCCGAGAGCAGCACCGTCCCCGTCGAGAACGCCAGCGCGCCGCCGACGCCTTGCACGACCCGGCCCGCGATGAGCATATAAGCGGACTGCGACAGGCCGGCGACCAGGGATCCCGCCGCGAAGACGGCAAGCCCGGCGAGGAAAACCGGCCGCCGACCGGCCAAGTCGGCGATATGGCCGGCGGTCAGCACGAAGGCCGCCAGCGTGAGGACGAACGCCTCGAGCACCCACTGCAGCTGGGAGAAAGACGCGCCTACTCCGTCCTGAGCGGATGGCAGGTGGGCTGCGGGGAGGGCGACGCTCACGGCCATGAAGTCCATGAGCAGCATCAACGTGGCCAGGCAGACGACGGCGAGCGCGCCCCACCGGGCCAGCACCTCCTGGCTGCGCCTCATCCCCGCCTGGCCGGCCAAGAGCTGGGTCTGTGCCGTGCTAACCATGTGGGCTACCTGCGCTCCAGTTCCTCGGCGTAGACGTTAGCGACAGCCATGACCGCCGGCGCCGCGGGTACGCGCCGGCGGCCGGGGTGGGAACGGGGCCTCTACTTGCCCGGCTGGGCTGGCGTTGGTGCCCTGCCGGAAGCGCCCCTCCGGGGCTCCTGCGCGCGTCCACAACTTAGAAGATCGGCCTGTCGGCTGCCCTCCCAAAGCGCGGGCCGGCTTGCCCCCGCCGGCGCTCTACCCCCCGCACCCGCCGGCGGTAGCCTTGGAGCCATGAGCGTGATGCCCGAAACAGTGCTGGCCCCCCCGAAGCCGGCCCTGGACGGCGACCACGAGCGGATGGCGCATATCGTCCTCGAGGGCCTGGACACCGACGGTGGCGAGTTCGTGGCCGCAGGGCCGACGGTGGCCGAAGGGGTGGTGATGGGTACCCCGGTGCGGGCGCTGTGCGGCAAGGTGTGGGTCCCGAGCCGGGATCCGAAGCGTTACCCGCGGTGCCCGACCTGCAAGGAGATCGCCGAGCAGATGGGCTGGGCCATCCCCGCCTCGTAGGCCACGTGCCTATTGGGGCCCGCTCTCGGCTCCCCCCGTGGGCTCTCGGCGCCCCCGGCAACCTCTCGGCTCCCCGGCGGCGGCCCTCAGGTCCCGTCAGCTTGGCCGAGTGCCTGGGCCAGGGTGTGCCAGGCCAGGGTGGCGCACTTGATCCTCACCGGGAACTTGACCACGCCCTGAAGCGCCTCGAGGTCGCCCAGGGAGACTCCTTCCTCTGCCGCCACTTCCGCTCCCGTGCGTTCGTCCTCGGGGGCCTCGCCGGCCTCTTCGCCGGGGCCGAGCGCATCCCCGGTCCCCGACTGGCGGTCTGCTCCCCCGTCCAACTGCTGGCCGTGGAGTGACATCATGGCCCGGAAGGCCCTGATCGTAGAGCGGGCCTGGGCCAGGTTCTTGCCCTTGACCGCCGCCGACATCATCGAGGCCGAGGACTGGGAGATGGAGCAACCCTGGCCGGAGACCTTGAGGTCGGAGATGACGCCGCCGTCGACATTCAGATAGACGACGACCTCGTCGCCGCAAAGGGGGTTGAAGCCCTCCGCTCGGAGCGCCGGGGGGGCCTCGAGCTCGCCCCGGTTGCGGGGGTTGCGGTAGTGGTCGAGGATTATCTCACGGTATAGGTCTTCAAGGCCTGGCATCGAATTGCTCCCATAAGATCAGCCAAAAAGGGTGTCAGCTTGCGCGATGGCGTCAACTAGGGCGTCGACGTCGGCGCGGTCGTTGTAAATGGAAAATGACGCCCGTGCCGTGGCGCTGACCCCCAGGGTACGCATCAGCGGTTTGGCGCAATGGTGGCCGGCGCGTACGCAGACCCCGGCTTCGTCGAGGATCTGGGACATGTCGTGGGCATGGACATCTTTGTAGCTGAAGCTCACGATGCCCGCACGTTGCTCGGCAGGGCAAGGGCCGTGGATGACGATCGCGTCGCCGTAGCGTTCCTTCAGGGCACCCATCGCGTAGGCCGTCAGAGCCTGTTCGTGAGCACGCACCGCAGGCATGCCCAAGCCGCACAGGTAGTCGACGGCGGCGGCGAGGCCCACGGCTTCGGCGATCGGCGGGGTGCCCGCCTCGAACTTCCAGGGCACCTCGTTGGTGGTGAAGCCGTCGAAGCGCACATCGCGGATCATCTCCCCGCCGGTCAGGAACGGGGGCATCTCTTCCAGCAGCTGCCGCCTTGCCCAGAGCGCACCTATCCCGGTCGGCCCGAGCATCTTGTGGCCGGTGAACGCCACGAAGTCCGCCCCCAATTGTTTGACGTCGGTCGGGACGTGGGGGACGAACTGGGCCCCGTCCACCAGGACCAGCGCCCCCGCCGCATGGGCGGCGTCGGCCATTTGCCGTACCGGGGGCAGGGTGCCGAGGACGTTGGAAGCGGCCGTGATGGCCAGCAGCTTCGCCCCTTGGAGCAATTGGACCAGGTCGCCCAGCTCGAGCATGCCGTCGGGACGGAGGCGCAGGAACCGGAGCTCGGTACCCCTTTCTCCTCGCAACTGCAACCAGGGGACGAAATTGGCGTGGTGCTCGATCTCGCTGGTCACCACGACGTCGGCGGCCCCCAGGTTCTTCCTTCCCCAGGCGTAAGCGACCAGGTTCACGGCCTCGGTAGCGTTCTTGGTGAAGACCACCTCGTCGGGCCCGGCGGCCCCTATGAACGCCGCCACCTTGGCCCGGGCGGCCTCGTACATCTCGGTCGCCTCCTGGGCGAGCTGGTAGACGCCACGGTGCACGTTGGCGTGGGCGGTCTCGTAGTAGCGGCCCATGGCTTCTATGACCGCCAGCGGCTTTTGCGAGGAGGCGGCCGAGTCGAGGTAAACGAGGCGCTTGCCGCCGTGGACGAGGCGTTCGAGCACCGGGAAGTCTTTTTTCAGCCGGGCCACGTCGAGCGTTGGGGTCAATGAGCTCACCTCCATGGTTCGTAGCCCTCGCGTTCGAGCGCAAGGGCGAGCTCGGGGCCGCCGCTTTGCACTATGCGGCCGTTCACGAGCAGGTGGACGGCGTCGGGGGAGAGGTGTTCCAGGATGCGTTGGTAGTGGGTGATGAGGAGCACCCCGAGCCGGGGCCGGGCGGAACGGACCTCTTTGACACCGTTGGCCACCACTTTGAGGGCGTCGATATCGAGGCCCGAGTCGGTTTCGTCGAGGATGGCCAGGTCCGGCTGGAGGACGGCCATCTGCAGGACTTCGTTGCGCTTTTTCTCGCCCCCGGAGAAGCCGTCGTTCAGGTAGCGGTCTCCGAAGGAGGCGTCCATGCCCAGCTTGGCCATCCATTCCATGACGGCGAAGCGCAGCTCGAGCACGGACAGCTCGACCCCTTTGCGCGCCGAGAGGGCTTGGCGGAGGAACTGGACCAGAGGGACGCCGGCGATCTCCTCTGGGTACTGGAACGCGAGGAATATCCCCGCCTTGCCCCGCGTCTCGGTGGGCCAGGCGGTGATGTCCTCACCTTTGTAGAGCACCTGCCCCTCGGTCACCACGTAGCCCGGCGACCCGAGCAGGGACCTGGCCAGGGTGGACTTCCCGCTCCCGTTCGGGCCCATCAACGCGTGCAGTTCGCCGGCCGGCACGACCAGGTCCACGCCACGCAGGATCTCTGTACCCTGTACCGACACGTGCAGGTTGCGCACCTCGAACAGGGCGACCTGAGATGAGCCGGCGCTGGTCACGGGCGACTGAGCAGGCTCAACAGGCGTCGGCATCGGAGACCATGATATGGGCGAACCGAGATTAGCACTACCGTCGTAGGGGAAATCCGCCGGGTCGGGGCCGACCGCCCCGCCGCCCCGCCGCCC
>JBOGGK010000021.1:0-5997 GCA_050744045.1 Acidimicrobiales bacterium
TTCATGTTCCTGGGGCCGACCGGCGTCGGCAAGACCGAGCTCACCAAGGCGCTGGCGGCGTATCTGTTCGACGACGAGAACGCGCTGATCCGAATCGACATGTCGGAATACATGGAGAAGCATTCGGTGGCGCGGCTGATCGGCGCGCCTCCCGGTTATGTCGGCTACGACGAAGGCGGCGCGCTCACCGAAGCGGTGCGGCGCCGGCCCTATCAGGTCATTCTGTTCGACGAAATCGAGAAGGCGCATCCGGACGTGTTCAACGTCCTGCTGCAGGTGCTCGACGACGGCCGCCTGACCGACGGCCAAGGCCGCACCGTCAACTTCACCAACACCGCGCTGATAATGACGTCCAACTACCACGGGGACCTGACGGAGGCGTTCAAGCCTGAGTTCTTGAACCGCATCGACGAGGTCGTCAAGTTCAGGGAGCTCACCGAGGACGACATCGCCCAGATCGTCGACGTCCAGTTGCAGGGCCTCGACAAGCGCTTGGCCGCCCGGCGCCTCGCCCTGGTGGTGACGGGTGCCGCTAAGGCCTGGCTCGCCCAGCGCGGCTACGACCCCGCCTACGGAGCCCGCCCACTCAAGCGCCTCATCCAACGGGCGATCGGCGATCGCCTGGCACTGGCCCTGCTGGAGGGCAAGTACGGCGACGGCGACACGGTCACCGTAGACGTGGCCGCCGAAGGCACGCCGGACGGGGACGGTGCTGGCGAGCTGGTCATGCGCTGAACGGCGCCGGGTCGGGGGGCCGGCGCCGGCTCGGCAGCCCGGGCGGCTTGGGGGTCGGGCGGCGCCGGCCGTGGGCTAAGCGGCAGATGGTTCAGGATTTTTCCAGGAGCTTTGGTCAATAACTGGCGACGCCCGCTACCGCTTTGGTCGATTGGTTGCAGAAATCGCAAGGAATCGACCACTTCACTTCCCTGCCGGCGTCTCCCGCTTCCCCGCCGGCGCCTTCACTTCCCTGCCGACGTCTCCCACTTCCCCGCCGGCTCCCGTCGCCCGCTTCCTCGTATCCGAGGCTTGAGCGGGGACGAGCGGGACGAGCGGGACGAGCGGGACGAGTCTAAGCGGTACCGCGACAAGCCGCCGAGTAAATGCGCAGGACATCGCGCACTGCCTCCAGCACGAGCGACTTCGCCGTAAGGGCGACCACGCCAGCGGCGGCTCTTTGGTACAGCGCCGGCATGAACTGGCTCACCAGCGGGAGCGGTAGGCCTGTCTCGTCCAGGCGATCAAAAAGCGCCTGGACAGCCTGCTCGGCGACAGGAGAGGACCAGTAGTAGCGGATCCGGTCGCTGTAGCTGTAGTGACGGAGGGCGCGTTGGGAGCTCGGGCTGCCCTGGTAGTAAGCGGCCCAATGCTCGGGCCGGGCGAGCATCTCGCCCTCCATCACCGAGACCAACGAGTGCTCCGACCAGCGCGGGTCGAGAGCGCCGGCGATGTTGTCCAGAGCGTACAGGGCTTCGCGCATGGCAAAAGTGAGCCCCGGGCCGACCTTCAGTATGGAAAAGCCGTCACGGACCAACTCGGCCAAGCTGGCGGCCGGCTGGTAGTCGGTGGAGTGCGCCTCCAAAACCAGGCCCGGCAGCTGATCAAGGGCGTCCTTCAGTTCCCTGGCCCGCCCGGGCTGGTAGACGACGACGGCCTCGTTGTCGAACTCGACCCCCGGCTGGGCGACCACGGCGACCACCCGGTCGAAGGCCGCGGCGGCCCCCACCGAAGCGAAGGCGCGCCGGTGGGCATCGACCGTGGCCAAGACCGCGCCCGGCTCGGTTACCTCTAGCGCCTCTATCTTGTGGCGTGCCCCGCCCGGGGTCGGTACCTCTGTCCCGACGACGTAGGCAGGCGGAGCGGGACAAGCCGCAGCTTCGCCCTCCGAGACAACAACGAGGCGGGCGGCCCGCTCAGCAGCGACCGCGTGGCCCAAGCGCTCAGGCTCACCTTGGCACCCCATGCTGCAGTCAAGGTGGATCTTCTGGTAACCGGCCGCCACATAGGCGGCGACCATCGCTCGAGCCTCTTCCATCGCCATTTCGGCAGGTGCGCGCCGCCAGGGCGACGGGCCCAGGTGGTCCCCGCCGAGGACGACCTGCTCTGGCGGGAAGCCGGCCCGCTCAGCGATGTGGTCCACCCGTTCCCGGAAGGCCGCCGGGGTGAGGCCGGTATAGCCGCCTCGGTGGTTCACTTGGTTGCAGGTGGCCTCGATCAGGAGCGTGGCATCGTCGGCGGCAGCTTGCAACATGGCCGCTTCAAGCACGAGGGGATGCGCTGAGCACACCGAGGTGACGCCGCGGGGCCGGTCGGCGGTACCGGCGCTGGGAGCGGGTACTACGGCGCTGGGAGCGGGTACTGCGGCGCTGGGAGCGGGCGCGGGCACCCAGGAGCGCAGCGTGCGCGCCCGCACCGGCCCGCCACCCGAACGTAGCTCGTCCAGCTGGGCGAAGGTGGAGGCACCTTCCATGGGGCCTCTGGTGCTGACGGCCAGCGCCCCCGCCGCGTTGGCATAACCGAGGCTCTCCTCGACGCTGCGGCCCTGGAGCCGGCAGGCAACGAAGGTGGCGTCGAAACAATCGCCTGCCCCGGTCGCGTCGACCTCGTCGATGGGGTAACCCGGTAGGGCCAAGTCACCATCGGGGCCGTGGTAGACCGCGCCCGCGGGACCCTGCTTCTCCACTATGCAACCAACGCCCATACCGAGCAGTTCCCTTATCGCCCCGTCCCGAGTCGACGACTCGGCCAGGAGGGCCAGTTCCGGCCCACTGGGCAGGTAGATATCGCAGCACCTGAGCATGTCGAGCAGTGACGAGCGCATCCGCGCACCCACCATGTCGTCACGGACATTGGGGTCGAAAGATACTGAGCCGCCGTTGGCCTTCACACGCGATACGACCTCGGCGGCCATCTCAGCCATGGCCTCGGAGAAAAGCGACGAACCCGAGACGTGTAGGTGGGCACACCCGTCTACCAACTCGCGACCCACGTCGGTCAAGTAGAGCCTTCCTGCCGCACTGCCCGAGACATTGAAGACGAAGTCCCGCTCACCGCTGTCGCGATAACGCACGAACGCGCTGCCAGTAACGGCCTCCGGGTCTATCTCGACCCCTCTGGTGTCCACGCCGTCGGCCGTCAACCTGGCGATGTTCAGCCGGCCGAAGTCGTCGTCGCCGACGCGGGCCAGGATGGCGGCGGGGTGGCCGAGCTTGGCGACCTGGTCAATGAAGATCGCAGGTGCGCCGCTCGGATAGGGGCCGGTTAGGCAAAGCGGCGAAAGGAAGCCGTGGCCCCTCTCTTCGGCCACGAACTCGACCAGGATCTCGCCAAGGGTCACCACCTTGGTCATCGGGCTGCCTTTCTACCGGCTAATTTCATTGCCCGCCTCGGCAGCCCTGCTCTGGCCGGCTGCGCCGAGGATGACGGAGAACGAAAGGTTGCGGGGATGGTCCGGGTCCAGGTGACGCGCGGTGGCCAGTTCGACGGCCACCCGCTGCACCCGGACCAGTTCGGCCAAGGGGTCGAGCCGGGCCACCACCAGGCTGGCGCCGGTCGGAGCCAGGTCGCTGGCAAGGTCGGGCGCGTCGGGGCCGCCGAGTGACCAAACGACGGACTCGGCGTCTATGACACTGATGGGCCCGTGACGGAACTCCATCGCGGGGTAGGCCTCCGTGGCGACCTGGGCGGCCTCCCTTAGCTTCAGGGCTGCTTCCAGGGCGAGCCCAATCGTCCAGCTTCGTCCCAGGAAGGTGAACCGTTTCGCTCTGAGGACGCCCTCGGGTAGCGGGCCCGCCAGCGCCCGGCGCCCGTCGTTGATGACGCCCGTGACGTCCTGGCCCAGGTGCGCCCGCAACAGGACAAGCAGGCTGGTGGCAAAACGTGTCTGCACTATCGAACGTTCATTTGCGAAGTCGAGCACGATGGGCACGTCCGCCTTGGTCGCCACGGGTGAACTGGCATCCCCGACGATGGCCGTGCTCGGCGTGGCCTTGGGTACCTGCTCCATGGCCTGCAAGACTTCGGTGGTCGTACCTGAGCGCGACAGGAACAGCCAACGGTCGTACTGACGGTGGCTGCGCAGCTCGGAAGCTGGCATGGCATCTGTCAGGCCTTGACCGGAGGCCTCGCGCAGGCGAGCGTAGGCCTCCCCCATGTGGTACGAGGTGCCGCAACCGACGACAGCCACCCGGTCCCCAGGGGCGGGCAGGGCCCCGGCGGTGGTAGCAGCCAGTGTGGCGGCCGCGGCCCAGCATCCTGGCTGGCTGGCGATTTCCTCGCTTACGTATGTCATCGACGTTGGTCCTCCCATCGGCCCATCGTGGCGGGCTCAGTTCCCTCATCTGGAGCGTGGTGATTGGAACTGCGTGTATCCTAGTCAAATTGGCCAATAATTCGCAGCGCAGTCCTGAGCTTGCAGCCGTGCCGGCAAGTAGGCTCCGCCTGCTGGTACAGCCCATAGACGGCGAGGAGGGGGCACGAGCGAGGTATGGGTCACTACGAGCGCTGGAATGCTCTTATAGATCTTCTGTCCGAGGACGGGCGGCTGAGCGTAGAGGACGCGGCCACGCGCCTTGGCGTGTCCACTTCGACCGTGCGGCGAGACCTCGACGAACTGGCCGACCAGCAGCTCCTGCAGAGGACCAGGGGCGGAGCGGTGGCCATCAGCGTCTCTTACGACCTTCCCTTGCGCTACAAGAGCGCCCGCCACGCCTCCGAGAAGCAGCGCATTGCTGCCGTCGCCGCAGCGATGGTATGGCCCGGTGCTACGGTGTGCCTCAATGGCGGCACGACCACCACCGAGGTGGCCCGGTCCCTAGCCGCCAAGGCCGACCCCAGCGCTTCCGGTAACGACCAAGCTGTCACTGTGGTCACCAACGCCGTCAACATCGCCAACGAGCTTGTGGTCCGGCCCCACGTGAAGGTCGTGGTCACGGGGGGCGTGATCAGGCCGCAGTCCTACGAACTGATCGGTCCACTGTCCACGCTGCTCCTCGAGGAGATCTCGGTGGACTTCGCCATGATCGGGGTTAATGGCATTGACCCTGTCGGCGGAGCCACCGCCCATCACGAAGGCGAGGCGAGCGTGAACCAATTGATGGTGGACAGGGCCCGCCAGACGGTGGTGGTGGCGGACAGTTCCAAGCTCGGTGTGGTCGCCTTTGCCCGTATCTGCTCAGTGGAACGCGTTTCCACGCTGGTCACCGACTCCGGGGCCGACGACCGCGCCCTGGCCGCGCTGCGCGACCGGGGCGTGCGAGTGGTGACCGCCTGATCGGCTACTAGGGCCTGGCCACGTGGCGGGCCGGAGCGCGCCAGGTCGAGCCAGGCCCATACTGCTCAAAGTTGCTCGCGCACAGCACTGATGAAGCCATATCGTGCTAGCATGAGCACCTGGTGGTAGTAAACCGGGTGATAGTAAGAGGTACGGATTAGCGAGCGCGGTACCGGCCCGTTCGGGAAAGGGGTCATGGCCAAGGTAGCGATAGTGGGTGCCGGGAGCCTGGTGTTCACCCGGACCGTCGTCGGTGACCTCCTCCAGCAGGAAGCCACCGAAGACGTCGAAGTCCACCTGGTAGACATCGACCCTGACCGGCTCGAACGGGCCCGTCAGGCGGTTGAGCGTCTGGCCGCCAGAGCCGGCCGGTCGGTGCCCGTCTCGGCTTATAGGGACTGCGCCACCGGGGTGAGCGGGTGTGACTATGTCATCAACACCATCCAGGTGGGAGGCAAGGGTGCGACACTGGTCGATTTCGACCTACCCGAGAAGTTCGGCGTGCGCCAGACGATCGCCGACACCCATGGCATAGGCGGGATTTCCCGAGCCATGAGCACCGCAGTATGCTTGCCGCGATGAGCGTAATCGCCGAAGAGATCAGAAGCCAACCACAGATGTGGCGTCGCGCCGCCAAAATGGCCAGCGAGGTCGACAAGCGCCTCCCACGCGCGGGTGAGCACGTGGCCGCTATTGGGTGCGGCACGTCTTTGTACATGGCCCAGGCC
>JBOGGK010000022.1:0-1878 GCA_050744045.1 Acidimicrobiales bacterium
CGGCGGCGGTCCGAGAGGCGGTCGAGCGGCTCACCGGGTGGGAGCCCCCGGCCGCCGACGACCTCGATGACAACGACGGGCTCGATGACGGCGCCGGCCCGGGCTAGGCCGTTACGGCCCGAACAGAGCGTCGGGACGAACGAGCCGCACTGCCGCATCGCCGGCCCGCTCTTCCGGTCCGGCCGGCGCCCGGCGGTCAGGGTTGGCTGTCCAGCGCCTGCAAGCACGGGCTGTGGTGGTTGGCGTCAGGCCGTCTAGGTCCAGCGCCTCGTGTCGTGTGCCCCGATCGGCCCGTGGCGGCCCGCTCGCGCCGCCGATCTCTAATGCCAGTTCGGGATCAATGCTCCAGTCCCAGGGAACCGCACCCGTGGTGCCGGGCTATCTCCCAAAACACCTGGTCCATCAACCAAGGTTGATGGCGCAAGTTCTCCGCAGGCAAGTCACCTTGGCCCAGTTCGTGCGCTCTGACCGGCGATGGTCCCGGGACCCGCTGCGATGTGTACTCGGCCGCGATGGCCACGTGACCACTCCGATCACCAAGGTGAGGAGCACCCGGTGCCGGACGGCGCCGGCCGGACTGGGGATGACCGGGTCGCCATGGCGTTCGCTCTTTTTCGGGGAGCCAAAATGACGATGCTCCTGGGCAGCCCAAGGGCAATCGGGGCTGGTCGCGTGGACGAGACCTTGGTCAGGTGGTTAGGTTACGGGCCGAGTAAGAGTCGGCTGGGCCGAGGACCCGGCGTCATCGCCACGGATCGACACGGCAGGCGCCGGTCAAGACTCGATAACTCGCCACCACCGCGCTTACTCGGCCCCGAAGGCCGCCTCGCCCCTGCGGAGGCAACCACCGTCTCGGTCATTGGCTGGGATCGCCTCGTCCGGTCCATCTTGGGGCGTCGCCGCGGCGGACGTACCAGTCGCCTGGGGCTCGCGGCATTTGGCAGCCAAGCTGGCAGCCAAGAGCCTCGACGTACACCGCCATGGACCGACACCCTGCGACTGTTTTAGCAGGTCAGAGTACCTCCGGCTACGCCAATCGACACCCTAAACGGAGATCTCGCCCAGCGCTTCTTGGCCCGCCTGGATCTGGCGGCGGAAGGCGCTCACCATGAGCTCGGTCAGCTCCTCGACGCTGGTGTCAGCCACCTTTGTGTCGACCATTATCCTCCCTTGCTGTACGACGTTGAGCCGGTCGCACAGGGAGAAGAGGTGGGCGTAGTTGTGGTCGATGACGATCATCGACATCCCCCGGGCGGAGAGGTCCTTGACCAACTCCATGATAAGGGCCGACTCCTTGGCGCCCATGGCGGCCAGAGGCTCGTCGAGCAAGAGGATCTTGGCATTTTGGCGGGTAGCGCGGGCGACCGCTATGGCTTGGCGCTGCCCCCCGGAGAGCAGCTCCACTTCGGCGTCGAGGTCTGGGATGCTTACCCTGATGTCGTCCAGGTACTGACGGGCCAGCGCCTTCATGCGCCGACGGGAAAGGGCCCGGATCCTGCCGGCGGTCGTCAGCTCGCGGTTGAGGAAGAGGTTTTCGTAAACGGTCAACTGTGGGACGAGCGCGAGGTCCTGGTAAACGGTCTCGATCCCGACGGCGCGGGCGTCTCCGACCGAGTGGAAGCTCACCTCTCGGCCCTCCACGAGGAGCCGGCCTTCGTCAGGACGCTGGAAACCGCAGAGGATCTTCACGAGCGTGCTCTTGCCCGCCCCGTTGTCCCCCACGAGGCCGAGTACCTCCCCGCGGTTGAGGTGCAGGTCGACGCCGCGTAGGGCCACGACCGCTCCGAAGCGTTTGACGATGCCTTCCGCGCGGAGGACGACGTCGGGCGAGGCGCCGTCGGGCGAGGGGGTGTCGTTGGGCGAGGCGCCGTGAAGAGG
>JBOGGK010000023.1:0-2172 GCA_050744045.1 Acidimicrobiales bacterium
GAGCGAGCCCGACGCCGTGGTGGGCGGGCACCGTGTGGTGAACAGCTTTGGGCTGCTCAGTTCTGCCCTGGCCGCGGTGGACAAGCCTACGGGAGCATGGCCGCCGCGTTCACGCCTGCCGGCACCGGCCCGGACAACCCGGACGAGTGCTTCTTCCTCCGGACGCCTTCTGGCGTCTTCACCCACTACCTGACCTGCGGCGGGGCGTTCTTCGACGGCTACTGCGAGCCCAACTGTGGCGGGGCCGACGAGGTGGACTTCGTGCTCGCCGTCGCCTTCAAGCTGGCCAAGGAGGACAAGGGCTGGGAGGGCGAAGGTGTCCGGGGCAACCAGTCAAGTGGGTGGGGAACAAGGTGCCGGGAGGTGCTCGGCTCTGGCGGCCGGACGGGTCCCACGGCAAGCTCGTCGACCTGAAAGACGGTGGGGTCGAGGCGGTCATCGGCAAGACCGAACCGGCGTGGTGGGACGCGGGAATAGCAGCCATGTTCCCGGTGCCGCTCGCGATGCTGCTGGTTGGTGTCGGGTGGCTCAACGCCCCCAAGCGCGACCGGCGACAAGCAGCCGCGGCCACCTCGGCCTGGCAGGCGCTCGCGAGCCTCGCCTTCGCGCCGTCGGTCGACCCACCGCGCCCTGTGCTCATCGCCCCGCTGACGGCCCTGCCGGCGCCTGCCCCGACGATGCCTGCGGCCGCCGATGAGCGCACCCCGTCGTGGGAGCCACCAGCCGGCCAACCGACGGCCCCGGTTGCCGCTGGTGCCCAGGCAGAGGAAACCCTTGCGTCGCCGAGGCCACCCCGCTCCGAAGACCGGCCTGGCGCACCGCAACCGCCGCCAAGAGGGAAGGTCTTCGTCAAGGTGCTCGGGCCGCACGAGGTGGAGGGATGGGCGGTCCCCCCGACGAGGCAGAAGACGACAGAGCTCCTCGTCTACTTGGCGCTACATCGCGACCGGCCTGTCAGCACCGACCGGCTCCGCACCGCCCTCTGGCCCTACCAGCCGGGGAGGCCCGACTTCTCCATCGGCACGGTCCACCAGGAGCTTTCACGCCTCCGGCGCTGCCTCGGCGCCGAGCACTTCCCCGAGTCCAAGGGCGGCGCTTACCAGCTCGGGGAGGGCGTCGAGACCGATTGGCAGCACTTCCAGGCCTTCACCGAGGGCGCTATGGCCCTCCCCGAGGAAAAGAGCGGTCGCCAAGGCCGCTCACCTCATGTCGGCCCGCTGCCTCAACCTGGGGCGCTTGGACGAGGCCGAGTGGGCCGTGCGCCAGGGCCTCTTGGGCGGGCCGGGCGACCAGCAGGTCTGGGAAGACGAGCTCGCCGTGGTGGTGGCGAGGGGCGGGTGGTCCGCCCTCGACCGGGTGTGGGCTAGCGACCGGTGGCGGCCGAGATCACCCCTCGCCAGGGCTCCTGCCAAGCGGGAACGAGGGCCACGAGGGCAGGGCCTTGGCCCGGCCCGGCGACGAGCGCGGTGCCGGGCGGGAGCGCCGAGGCCTCGTTCGCCGGCACCCGCTGGCTGTAGGTGCTGTAGCTCCTCGGTACCTGGGGGTTGAAAAACAAGTCGCCCGTCGTGACCGTGGAGCCCGAGCGCTGTACCCAGCGCTCGCCGGCCAGCGCCGAGAAGAGCTGGAGGGTCCGGAGGTCGGCAACGCCGGGCAGGAGCACCTTCCAGCCGAAGAGCGTGAGGAACCCTTCTGCCGCCTCGCCCCAGCGCGCTCTCGCTTGAGAGAGGTCCTGCAGGCAGGCGAGTGTGACCACGTCCTGGCTCCCGCCTTCCGAGACAAGCTGGGGCAACCGAGGCAGAGGGGCGATGTTCGCCACCTCGTCCAAGGCGAACAGCACCGGCGGCCAGCCCCGGCCCCGCGCGTAGGCGGCACGCCTGAGCGCCTCCAAAGAGCTCGTGGCACCGCTTGGCTACCTCGACCGCCTCGTCCACGTCGCGCCGGAGCACCCAGGCCATGAGCTTCCCCATGGACTGGTGCCCGAGCGCGGCCGCGTGGAGGAGTGGGCCGATCAGGGCCTCGGCCCGCTCGCGCCAGTGGTCGGCCCGCGCGAGGCCGGCGCCTGTCTGGGCCGCCGCGCAGAGCGAGTGCGCCCGGTCGGACGCGACCTGCCATGACTCGCAGCCATGTAGCGGCGACCAGCAGAGCCGGGTCGCCCAGGAGGTGGGCGTCGCG
>JBOGGK010000024.1:0-2750 GCA_050744045.1 Acidimicrobiales bacterium
GTGCTGAGTTGTCCTTATTCGAACTGTGAGTCTTGGGCTCGTGTTCGATCGCTCCGGCCGAGTTAGCCGACCGGCTCTCGGGCTTGGTGATGACCGCTACCGACCCGGTCGAGGATGACCGAGCCGATCGCGTGCTTTGGATTACCGCTGTGGATGGATCGTCTCGCCTCGGGCGAGCATGGCCACGAACTGCTCGATCCGGCGTCGACGCGTCTCAGCACGCTTGGCGGTGGTCACTCGGTAGAAGACGGAATAGCGATTGGCGCTGCTCAAGCGTTCGAACATCGCATTCGCCGCTGGGCTCGCCTTCAGCGCGGCCGCAAGGTCGGACGGGACCTCCATGGTCGCCTGCCCCGCATACGCACCCTCCCAACGGCCGTCTGCCTTGGCCTGCTCAACGGCAACGAGGCCAGCTGGACACATCCGACCCTCTTCGATCAGCCGGGTGGCGATTGCCACGTTCCGCTTTGACCACGCGCCACCCGACCGTCGCGGAGTGAACCTTCGCCGAAAAGTGCGCTCGTCACCCTTGGCGAGTTGCCCGTCAACCCAGCCGTGACAGAGCGCTTCTTCGAGGGCGTCCTCGTAGGTCAAGGTCGTCGGATCGGTCGTTCCCTTCTTCGGCAGGACCAGCCAGACACCCTCGGACTGAGTGCCCTGATCTCTGAGCCACTCCGACCACGCCCTCGCGTCAGCCATCGTGAGCACAGGGGTCTCGCCAGCCACCACAGTCAGTGTGCCCCCACACACCGCACAGCAGACCCATCCGCGTTTGGTCGATCCCGGAACCGCCGCACCTCTACGAAGCCCGACTGCCGAGAACTCATCCAGCTCCGGGCGCAACTCCGCGACCTTCAAGCTCGAAGCGGAACGCCGAACGTCGGCTCACGTACCCCAGCGCCTGGCTGAACCGCTCACTCAGGAACCTGCGTGGTGAAGCAGAACGGGTGGCCGGCGGGATCGAGCAACACCCGCCAACGATCAGGAGCGGGCTGGTCGTCCGCCTTGCGCGCCCCGAGGCGCAAGGCCTCCGACTCGGCCGCCTCCAGGTCAGACGTGGCCAGGTCTAGGTGGATCTGCTTCGGAACCTCGGCGGCGGGCCAGGTAGGCGGTCGGTAGTCGGCGACCTTGATGGCGGCGATCCAGCCGTTCCCGGTCTGCACCGCGCAGAATTCGTCGCTGCGGAAGGCGACTTCCCCGCCGAGCAGCGCCGCCCAGAAGTCGGCGAGCGCCGCCGGGTCGGCACAGTCAAGCGAAGTGGAGGCGAGACGGGCAACGGCCATGCCGGTCACCCTACCAACGCGCTCGCCGGACCCACCCCAACTCGGTGCTCGGGCCGCTGGGCAGCGCGTCGCTCGATCGCCAAGAAAAATCTGAGAAACCCCTTGACTTCGGGGCCCGATCGAGGTCTCCTCCATGGTTCTGTATTCGAACTGCTGCCAATCAACAGCCGAGCGCATAGCTGACCGCTGCGCACACTTTGTGCATGACGTCCTCTCCGACGCGTCCGACAGGACCGGAGAGGGATGCCTGGGCAATGGTGTGGAGCCCATCGCAGTTGATCACCGACGGCCGGTCGAGGCCGGCTTCGACGTGGTCGATCTCGACTTCTGCAGCGAGGCCCCGGATCGTGGTGGTGATTTCGGCGACCGTGACCAGGCTGCGAGCAACAAGCACCTCGGACCGGGTGAGCAGTAGGACGGGTCGCCTCTTGCGCCCGACCTCGGTCAACCACAGCTCGCCGCGTCTCACGGCTCGCCCCATGCTTCAGCGTCCGTCCAGGAGGGGTCTACGTGTTCGGGATGTCGCAGGTACGCGTCCCGGTCTGCTCGCCCGAGGGCGGCACGTACGGCATCAGCCACTCCTTGGCGAGCAGCGGCCGAGATGTTGACGCCGAGTTGACGGGCGCGATCTGCTAACTCCTCGTCCAACGTGAACGTCGTCCTAGGTGAAGGCATACAAGCATGCTATCACAGACTGATAGCATCAGCAGCCAGCACGACGGTCCTCACCAGTTTTCGACGCGACGCGCACGAGGGTCAGGACGCGTTCTCGCAGTTCAGCGAAGGTCGAATACGAGTGCCTATGGCCCACCTCGAATTTCGCTGCAGACGTGGCCGGTCACGGGCCACGGCAGCGGGGGAAGCCGTAAGTGGACTCGAACTGCTGCTCTCTCGGAGAGCTGAACGTGCTCAGGTTGCTTCCGCACGTCACGTCAGCCTCGGCCCGGATTTCTGCAGCGGGGTTGCTCTTCCTGGGCGATTGCCACCGACGTGTTGCTGGTGACGTAGCTGCGGAACCGGATAGCGAGTTCGGTGTTGCACGTGCAGCGCCGCCTAACGGCTATTGATCCGCTACAGTTGCTAACTGCGGTAGATAAAATGGCTGCAGTTGCACGCAGCGCATCTGACGCCAGCGATAATCTGGAGCACGTTGCTGATCGAGGGCGAGCTCACCCAGCCGGGCGGCTCCGCACAGAACAAGGCCAGCCTGTCTCGGCAAGCGAAGGTCGGCACGGCGACGCACGTAGCGCCAGGTGTCTATCTGGTCGGCGCGACTCTGCCGTCCCAGCTCGCCGTGCGGCATCACCGTAGTGGGATCATCTCGGCCTTCTGGCCGGGTGCGGTCCTGTCCGCCCGAACCGCCTTATCCGGGGGAAAGCCCCTTGATGGGTGGGTGTTCGTCGCCCACCCGAACCCACACCGTCGCGCCGACCTCGTCTTTCTTTTATTCAAATTCTCGTCGCGAAG
>JBOGGK010000025.1:0-15867 GCA_050744045.1 Acidimicrobiales bacterium
ACCATACCCCTGCCTTGGTCGGCGACTCGCCCTACGGGCACCGCGGGCGTGCCTTTGCGCTCGGCTACATTCAAGGCCTCACTGACATGATGTCGTTCGACCGGCTGGACGGACCAGGACCTCTACCCCAGTACCGTTCCATGTTACGATCGGCCGTGCGCGAGGAGCGGGTGCCCCCCGGATGCTCACCAGGGGACCGCTGGAGAACCGTGCACGTTCGCAGTAAGGCATGAAACTGAGAAATCGGAGGGGAAACATGGGAACACGTCGTAAGGCCAAGGCCCTTCGTGCCCTGGCGGCCGCCGGGACCTGCGCGGTGTGCACGTCCCTGTCGCTCACTGCCGCGGCCGGGGTCAGCGGGGCAATGGCCAGCCCGGCCAGTGCCTCGCCCAAAATGAGCGTCGCGGCTGGGGTCGCCTACGCGAAGGCGCAGATCGCCCAGTTCAGCAAGCTCCCGACCTTCAAGGCACCTGGGGCGCCGTTCAACACCAAGAAGCTGATGAAGGGCAAGATGATCTTCAGTATCCCGCTCAACAGCTCCGACCAGTTCGACCAGGTCCTGGAAAATGGCATGGAGGCGGTCGCCAAGAAGGTGGGTTTCAAGTTCGACGTCTACAACAACGCAGGGCAACCCTCCCAGTGGGTAGCCGGCATGAACGCTGCCGTCACCAAGCGCGCCAACCTCATCGACCTGCTCTCGGGGAACAACCCGGTCCTGGTGGCGCCTCAGATCACCGCAGCCAAAAAGGCCGGGATCCCGACCGTCGCGTCCGACGCCTACAGCATCGGCCAGAAGGGCGACCCGGCGGTTGACACCGTTGACGTCCCCTATGGGAAAGCGGCCAGGCTGATGGCCGACTGGGCCATCGCCAACTCCAACGGGCATGCCGACGCGTTGATCATCGAGTCCAGCGACGCCATCTCCAGCCCCTTCATGCTCTCTTCAGAGCGGGCGGAGTTCAAGCGTTACTGCCCTGCCTGCAAGGTGTCGTCGATCGACATCCCTGTCGCCGACTGGGCTTCTGAAACCCAGTCCCAGGTAGAGGCGAAGCTGTCGGCCGACCCCCATCTCGACTACGTCATGCCTGTCTACGACAGCGAGTCGCAGTTCATCGTCCCCGCCATCACCACCGCCCACCGCGTTGGCAAGGTGCACATCATCTCCTACGACGGGACGCCTTTCGTGCTCAAGATGATGGAGACCGGGAACATCGTCCAGATGGACGTCGGGGAGGACCTCGACTGGGTGTCGAAGGCGATCATGGACGACGAGATGCGAATTGTCGGCGGGCTGAAGCCGGTGGCCAACGAGGGCACCCCTTTGTACATCTTCTCGAAGCACAACGTGGCCCGCGCCGGCACGCCGCCCAAGAACTCGACTGGCTACGGCACGGCCTACATCAGCGGCTACTACAAGCTGTGGGGGCTCGGTTGAGCCGACGGCGGGCAGCCGTAGCGCGCTAGGGGCGCCACCGTGATCCCCCAGGCAGAGCAGGACAGTCCAGCCGAGCCAGGGCAGGGCACCCCTGTCCCTGTCTTGGCCGTGCGGGACGTGTCGGTTTCGTTCGGGGGCACCCGCGCCCTTGACCACGTCAACCTCGAAGTGCTCCCCGGCGAGATCCATGGCCTGGTCGGCCAGAACGGCTCGGGAAAGTCCACTTTGATCAAGGTCCTCTCCGGCTACCACACGCCCGAGCCCGGAGCCTCGGTCCACCTTGCCGGTGAGGACGTGACCCTGCCACTCAGCCCGGAGCACGTCCAGCGCTACGGCATGCGCTTCGTCCACCAAGATCTCGGGCTCTCCCCACAGATTTCCGTGCTCGAGAACCTGACCGTGCACGAGCTCGCCACGCGCCGGGTGGGCTTCATCAACTGGCGGCGCGAGCGCGACCAGGCACGGGCGGTGTTCGAACCCTTCGGCCGGCCGATCGATGTGACTGCGGCGGTCCGCGACCTTTCCCCACCAGACCAGGCCCACGTGGCGATCGTCCGCGCCGTCGACCGCCTCCGCCGGCGGCGGGCGAGCAGCGGCTGGTCGCCCGGGGTCCTGGTGCTCGACGAGGTCACCGCGTTCTTGTCACGCGACGGCCGTGAGCAGCTGTGGCAGCTGGCCCGCGATATCGTCGGGTACGGCGACAGCGTCCTGTTCGTTTCCCACTATCTCGACGAGGTCCTCGGCTTCACCGACCGGGTCACGGTGCTTCGCGATGGGCGGCTCGTCGCCACGGTGCCCAGTTCCCAGTTGGACAACGACAAGTTGATCGAACTGATCATCGGCCGGTCTTTGGCACCGGGCAAAGCGGTGGCGCCCGAGGAGCAGATGGCGGCCCCGGTCGGGGGCGACGTGGAGGTGGCTGACCTCGCCGGGGCCCTGGTGCGCGGCGTGGGCTTTACCGCCCGTACCGGCGAGGTGCTCGGGCTGACCGGCTTGCTCGGCTCCGGCTTCGAAGAGGTGAACGGCCTGCTGTTCGGCGCGCTCCCGGCGAGCTCGGGCCGCCTGCTGCTCGGCGGGCGCCCGCTCGACGTCCCGGCGATGACGCCGGGGCGCGCTATCGAGGCCGGTATCGCCTACGTGCCCGAGGACCGGGGCCGTGACGGCGGTGTCGCCGCGCTCACGGTGGCCGAGAACGTCACGCTGCAGATCCTCGAGCGCTACCAGAGCGGGCCGCGTGCCCTGCGGCGGATCCGGATGATGCGCGACGTGAGGGCGGTGCTCGAAGACTTCGATGTCCGGCCCCGGCGCCCCGGGGCCAAGCTCGCCGACCTTTCCGGCGGCAACCAGCAAAAGGTGATCATGGCAAAATGGCTCATGGCTCGGCCCAGGCTGCTGTTGATGCACGAGCCCACCCACGGCATCGACGTCGGCGCTCGTGCCCAAATACTCGAAAGGGTACGGGAGGAGGCCGCCAAAGGCATCGTGGTACTGTGGGCGAGCTCTGACCCCAAAGAGCTCGCCGATGGCTGTGACCGGGTCCTCGTGTTCGGCCGGGGCCGCGTCACCGCCGAGCTGACCGGCGAGGACGTCAACAAGGACGCGATCACCGAGCATTGCTACGGCGTGAGGACAGGGTGACCGATAACCGGCCCTCTAGCCGGCCTACACTCGTGAGAAGGGTACGACCGTGGCGGACGTAACGAAAACGACTGCCGGCCCGGCTGCACTACCCGAGCTGCCGGCGCGTGGGAGGCAGACGGTGCCGCGGTTCCCGGTCCGCCCCGGTGACGCGGTACAGCGGCTCTCGGTGCTACTGGCCTGGGTCGCCATCGTCATCGTCTTCGGAGCATTGCAGCCGGCAACCTTTCTCACCGTGAGCAATTTCGCGTCGATCTTCGGCTCCCAGGCCGTGCTCGTCATGCTCACCCTGGGCCTGCTCCTACCGCTCAGGTGCGGGGACTACGACCTGTCCGTGGCAGGGACGCTCACGCTTTCGGCCATGATCATCGGCGTCCTAAACGGTGGGGACCATCTCGAGATTTGGCTCGCGATCGTGGTGGCGCTCGCCATGGGGGTAACCGTCGGGCTCGTGAACGGCGCCTTTGTGCGGATCTTCGGGATAAACCCGTTCATCGTAACGCTGGGCACAGGCACGCTGCTCCTTGGCATCGTGCTGCTGATCAGCGGTGACCAGACGTTCGCAGGCATCTCGCCCGGATTGGTCAACGTGGTAGTCGTCGACCGGTTCCTCGGCATCCCGCTCGAGTTCTACTACGCGCTCGTGGTCTGCGCGGTGATCTGGTACCTGTTCGACTTCACAGGCACCGGCAGGCGCATGCTGTTCGTGGGCTCTGGCCGCAATGTGGCCCGCTTGAGCGGTATCCGGGTCGGCAGGGTCCGCATCGGGGCGCTCGTGGGTGCCGCCCTGCTCGGTGCGGTCGCCGGGATCCTCTATGCGGGGACGAGCGGGTCGGCGGACCCCACCTCGGGTGCCTCGTTCTTGCTCCCCGCCTACGCGGCCGCCTACCTCGGGGCCACCACGATCGCCCCGGGGAGGTTCAACCCGTGGGGGGCAGTGATCGCGGCTTATTTCCTCCTCACCGGGGTGACGGGGCTCGCCATACTGGGCGTGGAGACCTGGGTGCAAGATGTCTTCTACGGCGGTGCCCTCGTGGTCGCGGTGGCACTCTCTCAACTCGTCCGCCACCGTCAGGAGCAGCAGTTCAATTAGGCCCTGGTCCCGTCAATAGGCCCTGGCCCGGATAAACCGGAGCCTCAGCGGCCCAGATAGGCCAGCACCGCCAAAACCCGGCGGTTGTCATCGTCGGAGGGTACCAGGTCGAGCTTCATGAAGATCGACGCGCTGTGCTTGGCGACGGCGCGTTCGGTGATCACGAGGCGCTGGGCGATGGCGGCGTTGGAACGCC
This sequence comes from Acidimicrobiales bacterium, assembly GCA_050744045.1. Taxonomy (GTDB): domain Bacteria; phylum Actinomycetota; class Acidimicrobiia; order Acidimicrobiales; family Palsa-688; genus JBOGGK01. Next base: position 4,363 of record JBOGGK010000025.1, read on the forward strand.
CTTCTGCCATCAGCGCCAAAACCTCGCGCTCTCGGGGGCTCAAGGCAGCGAGGGTGCCTACGCCCTCGTTGCGGGCCAGCAGGCGGGCGATCACCTCGGGGTCCATCGCGGTCCCGCCGGCGGCGACCCGCCGGACCGAGCCCACGAACTGGGCGCCGTCGAACACTCTGTCCTTCAACAGGTACCCGATACCTCCGTCTCCCCCGGCCAACAGCTCGCGGGCATAGAGCTGCTCGACGTACTGCGAGAGCACCAAGACCGGTAGCCCGGGCACCTCCTTCCGGGCCAGGAGAGCAGCCCGGATGCCTTCGTCGGTGAACGTCGGGGGCAGCCTGACGTCCACGACTGCGACGTGCGGCCGGTCGGCGGCGACGGCGGCCACCAGGTCGGCGCCGTTGTCGACGGCCCGCACCACTTCGAGGCCGTGCGCCTCGAGCAGGCGGGTGAGCCCGTCCCTCAGGAGGAAGAGGTCTTCGGCGATGACAACTCGCACGGCACTCCCAGCTCGACGACCGTGGGCCCCCCGGGCCGGCTGTCCACGCGCATGCGGCCGTCGAAAGCAGCCAGGCGGCGCTCTATCCCATGGAGCCCGGTGCCCCGGCTCGGGTCTGCACCCCCGCAGCCGTCGTCGCCGACTCGTGCGTGCAAACCCCCGGCCCGGTGGCGCAACTCCACCCACGCTCTCGCCGCGCCTGAGTGCTTGGAGACGTTGGCGAGCAGCTCGCTCACCGCGAAATAGACGGCCGACTCGACAGGGGCGGGAGGTCGGCCGGCGAGGTCGCTCACCACCTCCACCGGCAGCGGGTGGTCCAGCGCGAGCGCCCGGACGGCGTCGGCCAGGCCCCGGTCGGCCAGCACCGGGGGGTGGATGCCGCGGACGAGGTCGCGCAGCTCGGCGAGGGCCTTGGAAGAGCTGGCCTGCGCCTCGAACACCAGGGCTCGCGCCGCCTCCTCGTCCTTGCCGAGCACCTCTTGGAGCGCACCGAGCGCCATGCCGAGGGCTACGAGGCGGGCCTGAGCCCCGTCGTGGAGGTCGCGTTCGATCCGGCGCAGCTCGGCCGCGCCCGCGTCCAGGCTCTCCGACCTCGTCTCGGCCAGGTGACGCACCCGTGCCTGTGCGGTCGGCCCCAGGAGCGAGCGGGCCAACAAGCAGTAGGCCCGCAGCAACCAAGGGCCGGAAAGGGACGTCCCGACGGTGATGACAGCGAGGCCCACAAGTACAGGCGCATTCTCCTGGCCGGGTGAAGCCAACCCGTAGACGGCGAGAGCGGCCGGGGCTGCCACGGGCACGAGGAGGGACCACGCCGCACCCGGTGCCAGGAGCGTCCACGCCAGGTCGCGCCACGTCGGCACTTGCCCGAGCGCCCGGAGCCACCACGACCACGACCCCGGCTTGCCTTCCCCTGCGACCGCAGGGGGGTAGGGCTCGGCGATGACGACCCCGCACCATTCGCCCGAGAGCCGCCGGGTCAAGCTGGCGAGCCGGCGCACGGCCAGGAGCGCCCTCGGGAGGCCGAACACCGCCACGATAGCCAGCCCGACCGCCAACGCCACCCCCTGGGCCAACCCGTTGTGCTGGGCGTAGCGGAGCCAGTAGGTCCCGGCATAGCCCCCTGCCGCGACCACGGTCACGACTATGGCCCAGCCGGCCACCGCCAGGCCGAACAGTTCGAAGCCTCGCCCCGTGGACCTGGCCAGCCCGCGCGCCCGGGGCAGCCGAGTGCCCACGCTGGCGGCCGCGCTCGTCATCATTTCACCTCCGTCCGACCAGTCTGCCAGGCAGGAGCAGGGACCGCAGTGGGGCCAGGCCCCCGAGCGCGGTGTAGCTAGGTACACCCCCGAAGACACCGCCCAGCCGTATTTCCCCCCTGGGTTGGTCTGAGCCATGATCTTTCTGTCCAAACCTTCACACCAGGAGCACGAATGAGCGAACAGAGCGCGACGGTCCTCCGCCACCCGGAGTGCGACGCCCCGGCCACACCTCTCCTCCCGAGGCAGCCCGGCCGTAACGGCACGGACCGGGGCCGGGCGAGCACGAGCACCACTTACCTGGCAGCACGGGCAAAGCTGGCGACGGCCGCAGTCATGTGTGCCGCCCGGTGGACGCCCTACGTGGAGCCGGAGATGCTCGGCCTCCCCGGGATCGTCGGCCCCGGCAGCGTCTGCATCGACGTCGGCTCGGCAGCGGGGCTTTATACGCTCGCGCTCTCCCATCTCGCCGGCCCTTCCGGGCAGGTGCACAGCGTCGAACCGCTCTTTTTTGCCCACCCGGCCTGCGCCCGCTTGCTGCGCGCCCGCGACGCCGACAACGTGCGCCACCACGGCGTGGCCCTGGGGGGAAGGCCCGGCCGCGCGGTGATGAGCGTGCCGGTCAGGCGGAGCGGGTTCGTGACGGGGAGATCTTTCCTGGCGCAAGCTCCCTGCCGGCTCGGCCCCAACTCCGAGTTCGACCGCCACGCGGCTGTGGTGGTGGACGTAGAGACCCTCGACGACCTTTGCGAGCAGAACGGCTTGGCGTGCCTCGATTTCGTGAAGGTCGACGTGGAGGGCGCCGAGCTCCAGGTCCTCGAGGGGGGCCGGGAAGCGATCGCCGAGTGGCGGCCCGCCATATTGGCCGAGATCGAAGCCCGCCACACGGCCCGTTACGGTTACACCCCAGACGATGTGGTGGCCTGGCTCGCCCGGCGCGGTTACGCCATGTACGCCTGGCAACGTGGTTGGCACCGGGCAGATGGCGTGTGCCCCCACAGCCGCAACTACCTTTTCCGCGCCACCCGGGGCGCCGCGATCCGGGGCCAGGCTTTACCTGAGCCGCCGGGTGCTACTCCCCGTGGAGCTCGGCGACCGCAGGCTCGAAGCGGTCGAGGGAACGCTCGATCGGCCCGAGACCGGTGGAAGGCAGCCAGTGCACAGCGCGGCTGAAGCCAGCCTGCTCGTATGACTCGAGCACCTTGGCTTCCGCCGGTACGCCCATGACCATCAGGTCTATCGGGCGGTCCGCCCGCCGGTGCTCACCCGTGGCCCCCAGAGGTCGTAGCCGCCAGCTCGGGCAGGTCCTGGTGGGTGCTGACCGCCAGGCGGTTCCACACGTTGATGGTGGCTATAGCCATGAGCAGGTGCACCATCCCGGTATCGCCGAACTGCTTCGAGGCGTTCTCCCACACCTCGTCGGGGACCCCGTCGCGGCTTATGAGCGTCACCGCCTCGGTCAGGGCGAGGGCGGCCTGCTCCTGCTCGCTGAACAACCGAGGGGCCTCCCGCCAGGCCGAGACGACGTCGAGGCGGCGCTGGTCCTCGCCGCCGGCTCGCGCATCGCGGTTGTGCATGTCCAAGCAGAAAGCGCAGCCGTTGAGCTGCGAAGCTCGGATCTTGACCAGTTCGTAAAGCGCTTTGGGCAGGCCACTGCCCTGTACGTAGCGCTCCATGCCGAGCACCGCCGGGTAGGCGGACGGGTCGGCATCGTTGATCGAGAGCCTCTGGTGGTGTCCCACGGTGCTACCTCCTCGGACTGAGGGGACGACCGGTCGCGGCAGCGTCCTCGCTACCACGGCGGTTTGACGCTTACGAGCCTAGGCCGGGCCAGCTCCCTGGCGGCCTGGCGGGTGAGTGGGGCCCCAGTGCCGGCACCTCGCCAAGGCCCGCCCGCGCTTGCCTGGGCCCGGCACTATGGTGGGCCCCGACCGATAACGGACATTGGATGACGGTGCCGTCGTAGCCCGGCGGGCCCGAAAGGAGGATGACCACGATGCCCACGCGCGTGGCAAGGACGGAATGGTCGGGCGGGCTGATGGACGGCTCGGGGAGGACCGAACTGGTCAGCTCGGGCCTGGGCGCTTACGAGGTGTCGTTCCCGAAGCGGTCAGCCGAGGACGCGGCCGGCGCCACCAGTCCCGAGGAGCTGATCGCCGCCGCCCACTCGGCCTGCTACGCCATGCAGCTGTCGGCTTTCCTGGCCGACGCCGGGGGCAAGCCCGAGCGGCTCGAGGTGACCGCCGAGGTGTCGCTGGGGCCTGACCCGGCCGGCGGGTTCCGCATTCCCGGCATCGCCTTGAAGGTGCGCGGCACCGTACCGGGGCTGGACGCCGACGGTTTCGCCAAGGCGGCCGAGGCGGCCAAGGCCGGCTGCCCGGTCAGCAAGGCGCTGGCCGGGACGGCCATCACCCTGGACGCCGCCCTCTCCTGAGGCCCTGCCGCCTCGGGCCCGGCGCCGTCATTTCTCGGCACTGTCATTTCGCCGGGGCCCCGAGCCTGGCCGCCTTGGCCGAGATGGCGTCGAGCAGCGCCGACCAGTCGGCCTCGAAGGCGCGGGCGCCTTGGCGCTGCAGCGACTCGGCCAGGGCGTCGACGTCTATGCCGTGGGAGGCCACCTGGGCGATACAGCCCTCCGCCGCCCCGTAGTCCGGGGCCATCAGCTCGGGCGAACCGCCGTGGTCGGCGAAGGCGAGCAGGGTCTTCTCCGGGACCGTGTCGACGGTGTCGGGCGCGGCCAGTTTGCCCAGGTAGTAGGTGTCGGGGAAGGCGGGGTCCTTGGTGGAGGTGGACGCCCACAGCACCCGCTGGGCCCGGGCGCCTCCCGCCGCCAGCTTCGTCCAACGTTCCTCGGCGAGCAGCGAACGGTAGGAGGCGTACACCTTTTCGGTGACGGCCAGGCCGAGGCGGCCGTGAATCTCCTTGGGCAGCAGGGCGTCAGCGGCTTTGTCCCAGCGGCTCACGAACACCGACGCCACCGAGGGCACGTCGAGGCTCTCCCCGGCGCCGGCGCGCCTCTCCAGGGCCCTGATGTAGGCGTCGGCGGTGCGCAGGTAGTGGGCGTCGGAGAAGAGCAGGGTGACGTTGATGCCCACCCCGTCGGCCACCAGGCGCTCCATCGCCGCCAGCCCCGGTGGTGTGCCTGGGATCTTGACCAGCACGTTGGGCCGGGCGGCTTGGCGGTGCAGCCTGCGGGCCACCTCGATGCTGCGCTCGGTCTCGTAGGCCAGGCCCGGGGGCACCTCGATCGACACGTACCCGTCCACGCCCCCGGTCTTCTCCCATACGGGGCGGAACAAGTCGGCCGCCGCGGTGATGTCCTCCATCGCGACCGAGTAGACCAGCTCCTCCGGCTCCCGCACCCCCTTTTCGAGGTAGGCCAGCAGTGAATCGTCGTAGTCGGTGCTGGCCGCCATGGCGTGGCCGAGGATGGTCGGGTTGGAGGTCAACCCGGTGACTGCCAGGTCCTCGATGTAGCGGGCCAAGGTGCCGTCTTGGAGCATCTTGCGGTTGATCGAGTCGAGCCAGAGGCTCTGGCCCGCCTGGTGGAGCCGTTGAGCAGGGTTCATGGGTTTCCTCCTTGGGTACGCAGCCCAGGCCGCGCCGGGCGACCGGGGCCGCCTGTTTGGCCCCATCTTTGTGCTCTTTTACCGCTAGTGCGCGGCCTGGATCTAGCATCTGGTGGGATCCTCCCGCGACTGGGCGGCGAGCGACTGGGAGCGAAGGAGGCACGATGGACGCGTTAGGGCAGCTGGTCAAGCGCATCGAGGGCATCGAGGCGCTCGACGAGCTGAGCCGTCCTCTCGCCGACCTGGCCGGGCGGGCCACTAAGCCCGACCCGGTGAAAAACGCCCTGTCGGGCACTTGGCTCGGCCACCAGCTGCACCCCCTGCTCACCGACCTGCCGATCGGGGCCTGGGTCATGGCGGCCGCCTTGGACTGGACGGCGGGGCGGCCGGGGACCAAGGCAGCCCGGCGCCTGGTCGGCCTGGGCGTGCTCGGGGCACTGGCGGCGGCAGCGTCGGGGGCGTCGGACTGGTCCGAGACCTACGCCGGAGAGCAGCGCATCGGGGTCGTCCACGGCCTGTCCAACCTGGCTGCCACCACCCTGCAAGCGTGCTCTTGGCTTGCGCGCCGCCGGGAGCGGCGCCTGAGCGGGATGGCGCTCAGCACCGTCGGCCTCGGCGTCACCCTGGGCGCTGCCTACCTGGGAGGCCACCTTTCGTTCGTGCGCGGCGTCGGGATCAACCACACCGCGTTCCAAGACACCGTCACCGACTGGGCCGACGTGGCCGCCGATTCGGAGCTGGTCCCCGACAAGCCGGTCCGGGTGGACGCCGGAGGGGTGCCCGTGATGCTGGTCCGCCACGACGGGTCCGTGCACGCCCTGTCGGCCACCTGCGTGCATGCGGGCGGCCCCCTCGACGAAGGCGACATCGTCGGCGACTGCGTCCGCTGCCCGTGGCACTCGAGCAGGTTCGCCCTCGCAGACGGCAAGGTCGTGCGGGGCCCGGCCTCCTTGGACCAGCCCGCCTGGGAAGTGCGGGTGGAAGACGGACGGGTGCACGTGCGCTCCGCCGCCCCCCGGACCTAGAGCTGATCGCTAGAGGAGCTCAGCCAAGGCCCGCCCATGATCGCGGTGACTACACTTTCCCGGGCGAAAGGCTTACGGTACACGCTCCCCATTTTCCTGGCTGGAAGGCGGATCGGGCGTGAGCTCCGCGACGCGCCGGGTTGCCAGCGGTACACCAGCGTCATCGCCGGGCAGCGCGAGTTCTGGACCCTGACGATCTGGCGAGACGCCTCCGAAATGCGCAAGTGCATGCGAGGCGGCACCCACGGCCGGGTGATGTGGACGCAGCCATATTGGCTCGAATGCTATTGGGGGATGCAGTGGCGGCCAGGGCGCCACCAGTCCGGGGAATGGGAGGGGGACGCGTGGCAGTGGCCCGACGGGCAGGTCCCTCGGCAGAGCCTTCCCCCCAGCCCGGGAATGCTGCCCACCCTGCCCTCCTGGATGCAAGCTGCCCTGGGCCGCACAGTGCCCTTGGAGAGACGCCAGATTGCCGGCGCGGCCGGTGCCACCTACCGGTTGCGGGTACCGCCCTGGCAGGTCCCGGCGGCGCTGCGCGACTTACGCCAGCTCCGCCAGGTCGCGGCGGCCGACCCTGACTTTTTCAAGCCCTCGCTGGGCCTGGGGACTGACCGGGCGTTGTACCTGTTGGTTGTCGCCACCACGCCGGGGGGGCTCGAGCGCTTCCGGACGAGCTCTGGGCACAAGTGCTTCCTGCAGCGCTGGGGTGATCGGCTGTGGTGGTCGACATGGGAGCCCGACTGCGAGTTTGGCCAGTGGGAGAGCCGCAGGCTACGCGAGGGACAGCTCGCCGGCGAGCCCCCGCTCGTCGATATGCGGTTGCCTGCCCAGCTCGACGCCCCTAGGCGTGCCCGGGAGGCGTTGCGGGCCCGCTTGCCAACGGTCGACCCCGCCAGCCTCGAGCTGCTGCGGCTGCTGACCAGCGAGCTCGTAACCAACGACGTCAGGCATGCGGGGCTCGAGCCGGCGGGCTCACTGAGGTTACAGATCTGTGCGAAGCGCGACTGGGTCCGCGTAGAGGTGACCGATCACGGGGGCAGGCGGTTCGAGCCGCACGTCCCTCTGTGCAAGGCACCTGACAGCGAGTCCGGGCGGGGCCTGCTCATCGTCGACCAGATCGCCGACAGGTGGGGGGTCACCGACCGTCTCCACGAGCACCGCGTCTGGTTCGAACTGCGCCTGCCCTCCCCGGTCACGGAGCGCCACGCCGGGCCAGAAGCGTATTAGGGCCTTTTACCGCCCCGCCTAGCGTCCCCCGCTCGGTGCCAATATAACGATGGGAAATCGCGGCCGCCTGCGGACGGGCCAAAGACCAGATGTCCTCAGCGTTTCGCCTGAGGCAGGACGAACCGCTCCACTGCCTTGGCGAACCCGTCGTTATCGTTGGTGTCGGTCACCCGCCGGGCCGCCCGCTGCACCTGAGTATCGGCGTTGCCCATGGCGATGCTGAGGCCGGAGTGAGCGAACATCAACACGTCGTTTGGCATGTCCCCGATCGTGGCGATCTCCCCGGCCGACAGGTGGTAGCGCTCGGCCAGGTACTTGGCGACCGAGCCCTTGTTGGCCTCCGGGTGGGTGACGTCGAGGTAGTAGGGCTGGGAAGTGGCCGCGCTCACGTGGTCGCCGAAGCGGTCGTGCACCGCGCTGGTGGCCCGCCTGACCGCTTGGTGGTCGTCGCTCACCCCGACCACCTTGGCCACCGAGTCGGTCAGGCCGTCGAGGGCGTGCATGACCTTGGGCTCGAACTTGACCGTCCACGCTTCCCGGGCGACGTGGGGCGCCCCGGGGTCGGTCACGTACCAGTCCGGCCCCCGGTAGACCCACACGTCCAAGCCGAAGCTGCGCATGAGCCCGGCGAGGGGCTCGACCAGCTCCTCAGGCAGGGCTCGCTGCTCGATGACCGCCATCTGCGGGTCGACGAGCAGGCCACCGTTGAAGGCGGCGATCGGCGTGGAGATCCGGAGGGGCTCGACGAGCATGGCCATACCCTTGGGGGGCCGCCCGCTGGTGATGGCGAAGCTGACCCCGGCCTCGCCCAAGCGGGCCACCGCGTCAATGGCGGCCTCGGTCAGCACCTTGTCCTGGGTCACCAGCGTGCCGTCGACGTCGGCGAGCAGGAGCCGCACCGCCCTTTGTGCCGCGGGCGTGGCCGCGGGCGCTGACGCGGTTTGCCCCATCCCTAGGCACCGCCAGGTTTGATAGCCGACGCATCGGCAAAGACGACGGAATGGCGCGCCTCGACCCGCCCGGCGGGGATGGACTGGTCGCCGGCCAGCAGCTTGGCGAGCGCATCTTGCTTGTCGGTACCGCTGACCAGCCAGAGGATCTCCGCCGCTCGGGCCAGCCCGGGGTAGGTGAGCGTCATCCGAGGGTGCCCTTGGTAGGGACGGCTGAGGGCGACCAGGCGGTCGAGCACTTCCAGCACCGGGTCGCCGGGCACCAACGAGGCAGTGTGGCCGTCGGGCCCGAGGCCGAGGTGCACCAAGTCGAAGCGGTCCGGGAGCCCCTTGGCATACGACGCGGCCGCGGCCGCTAGGTCTGCCTGGTCGACCGGCATGGGCACGACCTCGGCGGGGGCGGCACCGAGAGCCCGGCGGAGCTGGCCCAGGTTCCGCTGGTCGTCCCCAGGAGGGACGACCCGCTCGTCCACCTGGAAGATGTGCACAGCCCGCCAGGGGACCGGCATCTTCGCCAGTTCGGCGAACATGTCCCAGGGGGTGTGGCCACCGCTCACGGCGAAGTCGAAACGGCCGTGGTCGTCGACTGCAGCCGCTGCGGCAGCCGCGACGAACGACGCCGCTTCGGCCGCCAGGGAACCACCCTCGTCCACGGCCACCAGCTCGTGTTCCATCCCGGTCAGGGCACCTCCTTGTCGAGCGCCTTTCGACGGTCGACCCTCAATCGACGGCGGCCGCGTTAGATGCTAGCGGCCGAGCAGTTCGACCAGGTCGTCCGCGTGCTCCTCTTCTTGTTCGAGGATGGACTCCAACAGCCGGCGGGTGGTGGGGTCACCGGCGCCCAGCCAGCGGATGATCTCCTGGTAGGCGGAGATCACGATGCGCTCGGCGGCCAGGTTCTCCTCCAGCATGCGGTGCAGGTCAGTGCCCTCCGTAGTGACGTAGCTGGTATGGGCGCGCCGGGCGAGGGTGGCCGGGTCCAGGTCGGGCTCGCCCCCGAGCTGGTTGACCCGGTCGGCGGCCCGCAGCGCGTGCTGGAGCTCCTCGTCGGCGTGCTCTTTGAACTCCGACGCCACCGGGCCCCGGCCGGTCCCGCTGGCCGAGATGGCGTGACGGGTGTAACGCAGCCAGCACACGATCTCGGTAGCCACCACGTCGTTCAGCACATCGACGACCCGGGCCCGGTCGGCGCCGTAGGTGCCGGTGACCGGGCCGTCTCCCATGTGCTGGCGGGCCTGGTCGCGGATCCTGGCCACGTCCAAGGCGAAGTCATTAGCCATCGTGATCTCCTCTCCTACCGGGTTCCCGGGCGAGCGTGCTGTTCATCTACCCGATTCCGGGCCCCGGTCCCCGGTCTCTGCGATGATCGAGGTTGGTCATGGCCGACGTCGACGAGGAGAAGCGGCTGGCCGCGGAGGCGGCAGCGGAGCTGGTGGAGGCGCGCATGACCGTAGGGCTCGGTAGCGGCAGCACCGTCGCCTACCTGCTGCCGGCACTGGCCCGACGGCACCTCGACATCCGCTGTGTCGCCACCTCCCCGACCACGGCCGAGGTGGCCCGGAGCCTCGGCTTGGACGTGGCCCCTTTCAGCGACCTCGCCCGCTTGGACCTCGCCATCGACGGCGCCGACCAGGTGGACCCGGCTGGGTGGCTGATAAAGGGCGGCGGCGGCGCCCATACCCGGGAGAAGGTGGTGGCCGGGGCGGCGGAGCGCTTCGTGGTGATCGTATCGTCGAACAAACTGGTGGACGCGCTCCGGCCCCCGGTGCCGCTCGAGCTACTGGCTTTCGGCATCGACGCCACTCTTCGAGCCGTAGGCGACGCCCGCCTGAGCGAGGCGCCGCCGAGCCCCGACGGCGGGGTGCTCGCCCGCTACTTCGGCCCCCTCGAGGACCCCGCTGTGCTCGCCCGCCGGCTCTCGGACACGCCAGGGGTCGTCGAGCACGGGCTCTTCCCGCCCCGCATGGTGAGCGAAGTCCTCGTCGGCCAGGGCGGGGACGTCCGGCGCCACCCGGCCGACGGCTGAGGGACACCTCTGCCCCCAAACGAAGATAACCCTGCCTCGTCCTCCTCCATCAAGCAGGCGGCCGAACTGCGCCGGCTGTCAGCTGGCCCGTCGGTGGCGGACGACGGTAAGAGCGGGAGCCTGCTGGACCGAGGTCTCGTCCTCCTCCTGGCGGTGGGTGAGGCGGATACCCACGTGGTAAGTCTGCACCAGCATCCAGCCCAAAGCGCCAGCCGAGAAAGTGACGGCTACCCCAGCAGCCGACAGGGCCAACCCGAGAGTGGAGCCGGTCGGCGGGCCGTTCCAGTTGCCTACGTAGATCACCGACGCCGCTATGAAAAGGCCCAAGGCGGTGACATTGAGCGCGCCATGGGCGAAACCGGCTACCTTCGCCTGCGAACCCCGGGGCACCCCGAAAACGAGGTCGATGAACCCCGGTAAAGCGGCGAGTACGGCCCCGCCGGCGCCAACGATGCTCAAGGCGATGGCAGCGTTGAGCCAGAACTGATGGGCATTGGCGGTATAAACGGCGAAACCGGCCAAAGCCCCGGTGTAGAAAGCTACGGGAAATGCTATCAACATTGGGTGCACCGGGTGGTCGGCGACCTTGACCTTGCTATACATGATCCCTCCTCTGGCCAGGCTCGGGCCCAGGCCCATGCAGCCAAATCTACCCCCACCTGCCGCCTGAGCGCGCTGTAAATCCAGCGAGCACTAGCAATACCAAGCCCCAAGGGAACTGGTGGGTCGCGGCCAAGCCGGAGCTGCCCATCTCCTTCTGCACCGGACGGCCCGCTGCGGGCGCCATCGGCGCGCGCTACTCCCCGTGGAGCTCGGCGACCGCAGACTCGAAGCGGTCGAGGGAACGCTCGATCGGCCCGAGAGCGGTGGAAGGCAGCCAGTGCACAGCGCGGCTGAAGCCAGCCTGCTCGTATGACTCGAGCACCTTGGCTTCCGCCGGTACGCCCATGACCATCAGG
>JBOGGK010000026.1:0-9929 GCA_050744045.1 Acidimicrobiales bacterium
GCGCGAGGCAGCCACGCGCGCCGGCATCAACGTCGGTGCCGTCTACCTCTCCGTCTTCGTGCTGTGCTCGTTCTTCGCCGCGCTCGCCGGGATCATCGAGGCCGGCTGGCTGGGTGCCTCGAGTATCCAGGCTGGCACCGGCAACGTCAACCTCGACGCGATCGCCGCCGCCGTCATCGGCGGGACGAGCTTGTTCGGCGGGACCGGGAGCGCGTACTCGGCGCTCCTCGGGATCGCGGTCATCCAGTCGATCACGGACGGGCTCGACCTGATAAACCTCAGCAGCGCAGAGCAGTTCATGATCACCGGTGCAGTGCTGAGCATCGCTGTGATCGTAGATTCCCTCTCTCGGCGTGCCCGCCGTGCTCACGGGATCGCCTAATCGGAAAGGAACGGCACTAGCATGACTAATTACACGTTCACAGTTGGGCCGGAGGTGGTGTACGGCCCGGGTGCCGTCTCCGAAGTAGCTGGCCGGCTCGAGGCGCTGGGGGCCAAGCACCCGGTGATCATCTGCGATGCTGCCCTGACCAGGGCGGGCGTGGGTGAGCGCGTCCAGTCCTCGCTGCCTCATAGCCAGGTGTGGGCTGGGGTCGACGGCGAACCAAGCATCGACTTGGTATCGGGCGCGCTGGCGGCGGTCCGGGAGCGCGACGGGGACGCGGTCGTCGCCGTCGGTGGGGGCAGTTCGATCGACACCGCCAAGCTCGCCTGCGTCCTCGCCACGAACGGGGGGGAATTGGTGGGCTACGCAGCCGACTGGGGAAGCCTGTCCCGACCGGGTTTGCCATTCGTCGCCGTGCCTACGACCGTTGGCAGCGGCTCGGAGATGACCCGTGGGGCGGTGTTCAAGGACCCGGCCCGCCACGCCAAGCTCGTGATCATCTCGGACCACCTCGCGCCCCGGGCCGCCGTGCTCGACCCAACGCTCCTCGACACCCTGCCCTCCACGGTGACTGCCGCGACGGGCTCCGACGCGCTCACCCAGGCCATGGAAGGAGTGCTCTCGACCGGTGCCAACGCGTTCACGGACGCTTTCCACCTGCAGGCCATCCGAGTGATCAGTTGGGCCATGCCCCGGGCCGTCGCCGACAGCAAGGACACCGAGGCCATGGGAGCCATGCAGCAGGCCGCAGCTATGGTCGGAGCCGCCCTCGCCTACTCCGGTGTCGGGGCGGCTCACGCGGTGGCGAACACGCTCGGCGGTGCCTTCCCCATCCCGCACGGGGTCGCCTGCGCGCTCATGCTGAGGCCGGTCCTGCGCATGAACGCGGGCGTCGTCCCCGAAAGGTTCGTCCCGATCGCTGCGGCACTTGGCATCGAAAGAGCGGCCTCGAGCCTGCTCGGTGAGGTGACCGAGGCGGTTGTCGAGAGGGTGGGAGAGCTGCTCGCCTCGGCCCGGGTGGCCTGGCGCCTACGGGAGTTCCCGGTGCCGTCCGAGGAGCTGAAGCGGGTCGCGGAGGAGGCCCAGGCACACTCGGACATGAGCACCAACCCGAGACAGCCGACCGTCGACGAAGTGCTCACCCTCCTTCAGGAGGCTTGGTGAGCGAGGACTGGGCCAAGGCCGCGCTGGCGCGCGCGCTTGACTGTGTGGCAGGGCGCCTCGGTACCGTTGGCTACCCGCATGTAACCGAAGGCGGTCGTTGGACCACTTCAGCAGACGGCTTCTGGACGGGCGGGTTCTGGATTGGGCTGTGTTGGGCCGGGTACGAGGAGCGGGGGGACGGACGTTTCCGGTCTGTGGCCGAACAAGCACTGAGGCAGTTCGTCGGGCGCGCCTCAGAGCCGCATAACCACGACCTCGGGATGATGTTCTGCCCCAGTGCCGTCAAGGGCTTCCGGGTCACGGGCGAGCCCCGTTACCGTCAAGCCGCCCTGCAGGCTGCCTCCGCCCTGGCGGCGCAGCTAAACGAAAAAGGCGGCTTCATACCCGGCTGGGGCTTCTTCGGGGGGCAGGACTGGAGCGGAGCAGTGCTCGTGGACACGCTCATGAGCTTGCCGCTCCTGCTTTGGGCGGCAGCCGAAAGCGGCGAGGAACGCTATCGGGACGTGGCGTTCGCCCACGGCGAGACCTCGCTCTCGTGCCATTTCCGGGAGGATGGGTCCACCGTCCATGTCTACCGTTTCGACCCCGTGACCGGGGCACCAATCGGGCCCGGCACCTACCAGGGCAAGAGCCCCGCCAGCTGCTGGTCGCGCGGTCAGGCCTGGGCGATCGCCGGGTGCGCGGCCCTCGCTCGTCTCGGTGCCGGCGAGCGGTACCTCGAAGCGGCACGCCGAACGGTGTCTTACTACCTCGACCACCTTCCGGACGACCGGCTCCCCTTCTGGGATTTCAATGCTGCCGGCCCCGGTGAACCGAGGGACTCCTCGGCCGCCGCCATCGCTTCGTACGGCCTGCTCCTCCTGGGTGACCTGCTGCCAAGCTTTTGGGAAGCGGGAGTGGCATGCCTCCGGGCACTTGTCGAGGCGGCCCAAGCGCCCGAGGGCCATGACGCCATCCTCCTCCACGCCACCGCAGACTTGCCCCACGGCATTGGCGTCGATGAATCGACCATCTACGGCGATTACTTCTTCGTACGAGCCTTGCAATACCTGAACAACAAGACCGCCGGTCAGCCCAGGTGACGCACCGGCAGGGCCCCCCGGCCCGTGATAGCAAAGGGAGATGCCAAGATGACCACTGTCGCACCCAGTGCCACGACACCTAATTATACCGGTGCCCTTGTCAACGGAGAATGGGCCGAGGCCCGCAGAGGGCGGACGTTTGACGACCTGGAGCCGGCCACCGGCGAGCGGCTGGCCGCGGTGGCCGCCTGCGCCCCTGAGGACGTGAACCTTGCCGTCGCCGCGGCGGTGCGGGCGTTCCGCACCGCTCCGTGGGCGGGTATCAACCCCACTGAACGCGGCCGCGTGCTCTACCGGATCGCCCAGCTCGTCCGGGAGCGGTCCGAGGAGTTCGCTCGCCTCGAGGCCGCCGACGTCGGCAAACTGCTGCCTGACGCCCGGTCGGAGGTCGAGCTCTCCGCCTCTTTGCTCGAGTACTACGCGGGTGCAGCCAATAAAGTGCTCGGTGAGACCTATCAGGCGGGGCCGGGCAAACTGGCGTACACCTTGAAAGAGCCGCTCGGCGTCGTCGCCGCTATTGTACCGTGGAACTACCCGCTCCCCCTCGCGGTCCTGAAGGTGGCGCCCGCACTCGCGATGGGCAATACCGTCGTCCTGAAACCGGCCGAGGAGGCACCCCTCACCGCGCTGTTGCTCGGGCAGGTCGCTCTCGACGCCGGCCTCCCGCCCGGGGCCCTGAACGTCGTACCCGGACTGGGTGAGGAGGCGGGGCAAGCGCTCATCGAGCACCGCGACGTCGCCATGATCGCGTTCACTGGTTCGACCGAAGTAGGGCACAAAGTTATGCACGCGGCTGCCGAACGTATCGCCAAGTTCGAACTCGAGCTGGGTGGCAAATCGCCCCACCTGGTGTTCCCTGACGCCAGCCTGGACGACGTTACCCGCGACGTGGCCATGGGGCTGTTCAAGAACGCCGGCCAAGACTGCTGTGCCGGCAGCCGTGTGCTGGTCCACCGGGACATCTTTGACGAGGTGACCAGCCGCCTGAAGGCGGTCGCCGAAGCCCAGAAGGTTGGTGACCCTCTCAGAGGTGAGGGCGTGACGATGGGCCCGCTGATCAGCCAGCGCCAGCGTTCTCGTGTGCACAGCTATACCGCTGATGCACTTGCCAGTGGCGGCTCCTTGGTAACCGGCGGGAGGGAGATGGTCGAGGGCTTCCCTGAAGGGAGCACCTTCTACGCACCGACGCTGTTCACCAGCGTCCGGCCGGATATGAAGATCTTCCAGGAGGAAGTTTTCGGCCCAGTCGGAGTCATCGTAGCTTTCCGGGACGAGCAGGAGGCCGTCCAACTGGCGAACCAAGTCCCCTACGGGCTGGCTGCGGCCGTCTGGACAAATGACTTGTCCACCGCCCACCGGGTTGCCGCCCATATCCAGGCCGGCATGGTCTGGGTCAATGAATACTATGCCCACGTGATGGAGATGCCTTTCGGAGGGTTCAAGCAGAGCGGCATCGGCAAGGATTACTCACTGCACGCGCTGGACGCTTACTGCCAGGCCAAAGAGGTGACGATCCGCCTCGGGCCGCCTGCTCGGGTACCGGGCCCGACCTCGGGGACAGCCTCCACGTCCAGCCCGGGGCCCTCGACCCGGTGACCAGGTGAGGATCTGCACGGCCGACGAAGCCGCCAGCCTCGTCGCCGACGAGGCCACCGTGGTCGTGGACGGCTCTGGCGGGGGGGTCAACGAACCAGGCGCAGTGCTCGCCGCCCTGGAGGCCCGTTTCCTCCGAGAACGTCACCCCTGCCGCCTCACCCTGGTGCACGTGTCAGGCATGGGCGACGGCCACGGCGGCGGCATCGACCGCTTCGCCCACGAGGGCATGGTCCGCCGGGTGATTGGGGGCCACTGGGGTTGGGCATTGCGCATGCAGCACCTGGCCATGGCCGAGTTGGTCGAGGCGTACTGCCTACCCCAAGGCACACTGTCACATCTCCTGAGGGACATCGCGGCCAAACGGCCCGGGCACGTCTCGGCGGTAGGCCTGGGCACCTTCGTCGACCCCCGCTACGGGGGCGGCCGGCTCAACCGGGCGGCCTCCGAAGACCTGGTCCAACTGCTAGAACTGGGCGGTGGGCCGTGCTTGTTCACCCCTGCCTTCCCGGTCGACGTCGCCGTCATCCGGGGTACCGCCGCGGACACCAAGGGCAACATCACGATGGACGGCGAGGGCCTGCTGGCCGAGACGCTCTCCGCCGCCCAGGCGGCTCGGAACAGCGGGGGCACAGTCATCGCGCAGGTGCGCGAGCTGGTGGAGGCAGGGAGCATCGACCCGCGCCGGGTCCGGGTACCCGGGGTGCTAGTCGACGCGCTGGTAGTCGAGCCCGGCCAGCGGCTGTCCTATGCCACCGCGTACGACCCGTTCCTGGCCGGCGCACGCCGTAAACCCGCGGCTGCACCTGCCGCCATGCCCCTGAACGTCCGCAAGGTCATCGCCCGGCGGGCGGCCATGGCGCTGCGCCCCGGCGACATCATCAACCTCGGCTTCGGCATGCCTGACGGCGTCGCCGCGGTACTGGCCGAGGAAGGCTGCGCAGACGAAGTGACCTTTACCGTCGAGCAGGGCCACGTCGGTGGGGTCCCTGCCGGGGGGAGCGACTTCGGCCTGTGCACCAACCCTTATGCGAGCCTCGATGCCGGGCACCAGTTCGACTGGTACGACGGCGGCGGGCTGGACGTAGCAGTGCTCAGTTTCGCCCAGGTCGACGCGGCCGGCAACGTCAACGTGAGCCGCTTCGCGGGCCGTACCCCAGGCGTAGGCGGGTTCATAAACATCGCCCAAGGTGCCAAGCGCATCGTCTTCGTGGGCACGTTCGTTGCTGGCGGGGCCTACGACATCGGCCAGGATGGGCCCTTGCGCATCCGCCAAGCAGGCCAGGCCAAGTTCGTCGAGGAGGTCGAGCAGGTCAGCTTCTCTGCCGCCCGCGCCACCGAGACCGGCCAAGGGGTCAGTTACGTGACCGAGCGGGCCGTGTTCGAGTTGGGCCCCGACGGGCCTGAGCTGACCGAGGTAGCACCCGGGTTGGAGGTCGAGCGCGACATCCTCGACCACATGGGCTTCAAACCCGCCATCAGCGCACGGCTGGCTGAGATCGACCCGCGCTGCTACCGCCCCGAGCGGCTGGGGCCCGTACTGGCGGCCGCCCCAGGGTCGGGCTCGTGAGCTCAGGCCCGGTACTGGCCCGCGCCAAGGAGGGGCCAGTTGTAATAGCGACGCTGAACCGCCCGGCAAAGGCCAACGCCGTCAACCGCGAGGTGCTCAGCGCCCTGGAGGACCTCGCCGCTGAGATCGAGGCCGACTGGAGGTCGGGACGCTCACGCGCCCTCGTCCTCGCCGGTGCAGGGACCAAGGCCTTCAGCGCCGGGGCCGACATCGCCGAGCTCGCCGGGCTCGACCGCGAAGCAGCACACCGGCAGATGCGCCGCGGCCAGGCGGTCTTCGGCCGGCTCGAGCAACTCCCAGTAGCTGTCGTGGCTGCCATCGACGGCTACGCCCTTGGCGGCGGCCTCGAGCTGGCGATGGCTGCTGACCTGCGGGTCGCCACCCCAAGGTCCCGTTTCGGCCAGCCAGAGATAAACCTCGCCAACCTTCCCGGGTGGGGCGGGACGCAGCGCCTGCCCCGCCTTGTCGGGCTGGGCCGGGCCAAAGAGCTGGTGCTCAGCGGGGAACTGATCGGCGCTCAGCGCGCTTATGAGATCGGGCTGGTCAACCAGCTAGCCGACGACGCGCTCCAAAGCGCCCTCCGCCTGGCCTCCACCCTGGCCGCTCGCAGCCCCGCCGCGGTGGCCGGGGCGAAGCGCTCCTTGCACATAGGCCTCAGCGCGGGGTTCGACGCCGGGCTCGCCGCGGAAGCAGAAGCGGCAGCCGGATGCTGCCAGACCGAAGCCCAGCGGGCCGCGGTGCGCGCTTTCCTCGGCCGGGCCAGCCAATGACCTACCGTGCTCCACCGGCAGCGGAGCCCTCACCTGACGACGCGCGCCGAACCCCCGGAAGCTAAGCGCCGCACCTCGGCCAACGTCGCCATCGACGTGTCGCCCGGAGTGGTCATGGCGAGGGCACCGTGGGCCACCCCGTAGCGGAGCGCTTCGCCGGCGCCAAAGCCCTCCAGCAAGCCGTAGATGACGCCAGAGGCGAACGAGTCGCCACCCCCGACCCGGTCGAAGATCTCTAGCGCTTCGGCCGTCTCGGTGGAGTACACCTTGCCGGCGGCCCAACAGATCCCACCCCAGTCGTTGCTACTGGCGGAGCGCACCCGGCGCAGGCTGGTGGCGATGACCTCGACGCCGGCAAACGCGGCGGCGACATCGGCCATCATGGCGCCATAGCTGTCGGCGCCCAAGGACGTGTACGACTCGTCGGTGCCTTCGGCCCTGAACCCCAAGCCGGCGCTGAAGTCCTCCTCGTTGCCGAACAGCACGTGGGCCAGCCCTACGAGGCGGCGGTTGGCCTCCACTGCTGCCTCGGGGCCACCCGCGGCTTGCCACAGCGAGGGCCTGAAGTTCAAGTCGTAGGAGACGACAGCCCCCGAGCTGCGGGCCGCCCCCATCGCCTCCTCTGCCACGGCCGCGGTGGACTCGGACAGGCCGGCGAAAATCCCCCCCGTGTGGAACCAGCGCGTGGCTTCTGCGCCGAAGAGGCGGTCCCAGTCCACTTCACCGGGCCGCATCTGGCTGGCCGCGCTGTGGCCCCGGTCCGAGCACCCGAGCGCCCCCCTCGGCCCGAAGCCCCGCTCGGTGAAGTTGAGCCCGTTGCGCACGGCCCGGCCAACGCCGTCGTAGGGGGCCCAGCGCACGTGGGAAGTGTCCACGCCTCCTTGGAGCATAAGGTCCTCGATGAGACGTCCCACCGGGTTGTCCGCGAGAGCGGTGACGACCGCGGTGCGGAGCCCGAAACAGCGGCGCAGGCCCCGGGCCACGTTGTACTCGCCCCCACCCTCCCAGACCTGGAACCGCCGCGCCGTCGAGATACGCCCATCTCCGGGGTCCAAGCGCAACATCACCTCGCCGAGCGACACCAGGTCCCAGCGGCACTCGCGTGCGGGGCGGACGGAGAGGACCTCAGCCAGGGCGGCGGGCCTCCGCCACCGTAGCCACCGCTTGGGCCGCCAGTTCCCGTACCCGGGTGAAGTTGCCCTCGGCCAGGAGCGGGCGGGCTACGAGCCAGCTCCCGCCGCACGCCACCACCTGCGGCAGGGCGGCGTAGCTCGCCAGGTTGCCGGCGTTGACCCCACCGGTCGGGACAAAGCGGGCTTCCCGGAAAGGCCCAGACAGGGCTTTCAAGAACTTCACGCCTCCGGACGCCTCCGCCGGGAAGAACTTGAGCAGCCGGGCCCCGGTGCGCATGGCGGCCAGGATCTCGGTCGGGGTACAGACGCCCGGTACGGCCAAGGTCCCTTGCTCGTGGCAGAAGGCGACGACCTCGAGGTCGGTGCCAGGGGACACGACAAAGCGGGCGCCTGCGTCTATGGCGCGAGCGGCGTCCTCGGTGTCAAGGACGGTCCCGGCACCTACCAACGCGCCAGGGTAGGCCTTGGCCAAGAGGCGGATCGCATCGAGCCCCGCCGGGGTGCGCAACGTGATCTCGGCGGCCGGGAGGCCGCCGGCGCACAACGCCTCGAAAAGTGGCACCGCTTGCCCGGCGTCCGGCAGCTCCACCACGGGCAGGACGCCGAGGCCGCGTACCCGAGCGACGTCTTCGTCTATAGATGTCGTTCCAGCTGTGGGCATTGTGACCTCTGCTCTTCCAGCGTAGCCGCCCCGGCCGTAGCAACCCGTCCCGCCCGCATCCGGGCTCCAATTGTGCTTGAACCGCCGGGGCATAATGAGATTTGCGCCTCAGGCGATCCGGTAGCCGGCGCCAGGGAGGGTCTCGATGACCGGGGGCTCCCCGAGTTTGCGCCGCAGCCTCCCGACCGTGACCTGGACGGACTTGGTGAACGGGTCGGCGTGCTCGTCCCACACCTGTTCCAGGAGGGTCTTCCGCGCTCGAGTAAGCCGGGCTCGCCCTCATGAGCGCCTCGAGCACGGCGAGCTCCTCGAGGGAAAGCTCGAGGTCCCGGCCGTCCCGGTGAGCAGCCCGGCGCATTGGGTCGAGGGTCACCCCCGCCACCTCCAGCACGCGCGGCTGCGCCGCCGGCCTGCGCCGGGCGAGCGCCCGTGCCCTCAGCACGAGCTCGGGGAAATGGAACGGTTTGGCGAGGTAATCGTCCGCCCCGATCAAGCCCGGCCACGCGGTCCTCGGGCGTTCCAGAGGCGGTGAGCATCAGCACCATTTCTCCCCTGGCGCCATCGGCGATCATGCGGCAGATCATGTCCCCGTGGAGACGAGGAAGGTCCCTGTCCAAGACGACGATGTCGTAGCTCTTCAGGTCCAACTTGGCCGCCGCCTCCAAGCCGTCATAGGCGACGTCGGCACCGATGCCCTGGTCCCGCAGGCCTTCGGCGATACCCGGAGAGCGCCAGGCGCTCGTGAAGGTTTTCCTCGGACATCTGGCGGGCGGACACCGTCATCGCCCGCAGCGGCCGGAGAGCCCGCCCCGCCATCACCCACCCGAGCCCGATCGAGACGACTGCCATGATCGATGGGGCGATGGCCGACTCGACCAGCAGCCGGTCGAGCTCGCCCTGGGTCGGCAGGAGCGCGATGACCCCCCGTTCCACCACGCGAGGCGGTACAAGGTCGTTCACTTTCAGAAACGCACCGGGCGGCACGCCGGACAAGTTCAGCACCGGCACCGTGATATTCGCACCGAAGTTGCCCCCGCACGCCCTGAGAGCAGCCTGGTACGCGGCCGAGCGGTTGTTGCCGCCCACCCTCGCCTGGAGCGCATTGCCCTTCGAGCTTCGCTCCACCACTGCGCTCTCCCCGTGGGCGCGCATGCAGGCCGCGAGCCTCGCCAGTTCCAACGAGCGTGGGCGATGGCCCACCGCTGGCGACCGCACCCGTCGCCCCACCCATTCGTGCCGGGTCAGGAGGCTCGGTTCAGTCCGGCCTGGTCGTCAGCCGACAGTGTCACGTTGGCGGCCGCGAGGTTCTCTTCTAAATGCGCGACCGAGGAGGTGCCGGGGATCAGCAACACGTTGTCGGCCCGGGCCAGCAGCCATGCCAGGCCGACCTGGGCCGGCGATACACCCAGCCGGGCGGCGACGCGCTGCACGGCGGGCTGTTCGGCCACTTTCGGCATGTTGGGGAAAGCTGAACCAAGGGGGAAGTAGGGCACATAGGCGACGCCCGCCGCGTTGCACCGGTCGAGCACATCGGTGTCGTGCTGGTCGACCAGGCTGAACGGGTTCTGGAC